>JARCMB010000020.1 GCA_030248825.1 Pseudanabaenaceae cyanobacterium MP8IB2.15
ATCGTTCACAAAAGCTGATTCAGGTAGATTGGCTCCAGGGATGATGGCATGGACTTTGGCGGCAGGAATATGACATCGATCGATCACCTGACGGGCTGCCCAAGGTGACATACAAATCACATGCTTTGCTGCCATGTATTGCTCGTGTTCGCGTGCAAGGGCTTGTTTGGCGATCCTTTTGCCAATGGTGCTAGCAATATCGTAATCCTCAAACAAGCAGGGCAGGGGAAAGTCGATGTAGTGAGAGAAGGCAATCCCTTTGGTCTGACACAGTTCGTAGGGTGGGAAAAGCTGAAAATGGCTGACAATTTCGCTAATCTCGCTAGTATCGACCTGATTGAGCATAGCTTCATTGAAATAACGGGTGTGCTGAAAACCACCAAGTCGATCGCCACGCAGTAGATTGCCCAAATTCCAGAGTAGACGTTGGTTTTTTTGACGTGATGGCTCTAACTTTAGTCCTGTCTTAAAGAACCCCGCCCGTTTTCCTGCTTGCAAAAAAAAGTAGGGAATATTACTCCAGCAGTTGATATCGTTAGCGTCGCCCAGAACACCTACGGCCCGATTAGTCATAATTTGCGAAAGAGAGATTAAATTAAATCAGAGAGCGATACAAATCAGCCAGCTTAGCAGCAGAGATATCCCAACTATATGTGGTTGCCAGCAAATTCCGCGCTGCCATCATCCGATCTGACCAAGGCGGTTCGTGCTGACAGGCTAATTTCACGGCATTAGCCATCTGTTCAATATCGCGTCGATCGATCATCACACCCGTTGCTGCGGTGAGAATCTCTTGCGAGCCACCAGGACAGCGAAACCCAATCACGGGCAGATCGCATGCCATTGCTTCAATTATTGTCAGCCCAAATGGTTCGTGTCGCGAGGTCATACAAAACACATCCATTGCCTGATATGCCATAACTGGATCATTGAGCAATCCTGTAAACACGATTCGATCGATAATTCCTAATGTTTGAGCTTGGTGTTTGAGGCTGGATCGATCGGGCCCATCACCCGCCACGATGCCCCAATAATTTGGCGGTAAAGCCGCGATCAGATTCAGAAAATCATCCGCCCCTTTCATTACATTGTGCAGTCGCCCGACAAATCCGACAACAGAGGCAGTTTGCGGTAAGCCAAGACTTTGACGGATTTCATGTTTTCGATCCTGACTAGGTGGGACATAGTGGTTTAGATCGACCCCATTAGAGATCACATGTAGAATCTCTGGCGCAAATCCTACATTAGTCTGTTGGCTGTTTTTTGCCTCTTGGGTAATGCAAACTACGGCATCGACAGAAGATCTCTGACAAGCATAGAGCCAAGCAGTTTTAATCGGCTGCGGTTTCGTCTTGCCGCCACCGTGGGCATGGACGATTTTTTTGTAACTCAAATGTTTGCCAGCATGTTTGAGCGTGAGCAACTGCGGCCACAGCATATCGTCGTGATGATGCACAATGTTTGGCTGTTGTTGGCGTAAGTACTTGAGCAATCGCGGCATATGCTGGATGTCACCAGAGTTCTTGAGTCTAAGATAATCGCATCGATCGACTAACTGGTCACCAAAAAAACCTCGATCGCCATATAAAAACAATAAACGCGCATCAATGCCAAACTGACCGAGCCGCTTGACATACTCCGCTGCCACCCGCACCGCACCGCCTGTTGATGTGTCATCCCGTTGACAAACATGAATTGCTCGCATAAAAACTAAAACTCTTTAGCAATCACTTGTACAATTTCAATGAGACATTATCTTACAAGGTCTAACAATGGTTTCATCTGAAATTAAGAAAAAACTAATTTTCGTTATCTGGAAATTATTTCCTAAGCAAATTATCAATCCTGTGATTGGTGAGACCAAGTCAGCTTTAGGTCGGCTATTTACGCCACCTTTGAAGGTGACGACTGGGATGCAGACTTTGTTTAATTTTGGATGTGGTGAGTCGCCAATCCAAGGATTTATTAATGTTGACTTCTATTCTGTTTTTGGTAATCAACATCTAGATTATCAATCTGACTTTAGATATCCTTTAAAAATTGCAGATCAAGTAGCAGATGGAATTTTTACCGAACACATGATTGAGCATCTTTCTTATGATGAAGTGCAATTGTTTTTTAAAGAATGCTATCGCATTTTAAAAAAAGATGGTGTAATCAGAGTTGTCTGCCCTGATGTGAGTAAGTACATTCAAGCCTATGTCGCCCCAGAGACGTATCAAGACTTCATTAAAAGTGAAGCTCCTCTCGCAACAACACCAATGGAAGCGCTGAGTGATATTACACAGGGCTGGGATCATCGATCGGCATGGGACTTCAACACAATGAGCCTCTATATGAAGCGAGCAGGCTTCACAGAAACGATCGACTGCTCTTTTGGGCAGGGCTCTTTGGAGGTGTTATTAGTTGACAAAAAAGATAGAGAACGTCAGTCTTTATATGTTGAGGCAATTAAGCGTTAAGCGATATTTTTGACTGAAAACTCGATCGATAACTTGATGAATAGATTGCATGATTTAGGGGTGATCGCTTCACAACAACCTTATCCGCTTTTATTTGCGACAATTAGCGGCGCACATTTGTATGGATTTCCATCAAGGGACTCTGATTATGACTTGCGGGGTGTGCATATTTTACCTGTGAGAGAGGTCGTGGGATTAGAACTGGGGCGAGAGACGATCGAGGTTGCAGAATTTCAGCAGAATATCGAACTCGATCTCGTCACCCATGATGTCAAAAAATTCTTTCTCATGCTGCTGAAGAAAAATGGTTATGTGCTGGAGCAACTCTATTCGCCTCTGGTGGTCACAACTTCGTCTGAACATGAGGAGCTTAAGTCGATCGCCACTTCTTGCATTACCCGCTATCACTCGCATCACTATCTCGGCTTTGCCAAAACAGAATGGCGGTTATTTGAACAAGCAGAACCGAAGCGAGTTAAGCCTTTGCTCTATGTCTACCGAGTTTTGCTCACAGGCATTCATCTCATGCAAACGGGGCAGATTGAAGCTAATTTGCTCAATTTGAACGAGCAGTTTCAGTTAGCTTATTTACCTGATTTGATCGCGCAAAAGAGCGAAGGACAAGAAAAAGCTTGCTTAAATCAGACAGAGATCGAATTTTATCACCAAGAATTCGATCGACTCTGTAGTAAATTAGAGCAAGCAAGCCAAGTCAGCAATCTGCCCGAATCGCCATCAGGCAGAGAAGCTTTACACGATCTATTAGTCCGACTAAGAATGAGAGCAGTATGAATCGTGCCGAAATCGAGCAAAGAACAATCCTGATCGCGCTCACAGGATCGAGAGGATATCAACTCCAGACCGACAGCTCAGATTACGATCATCGCGGCATCTTTATCGCCACACAACCCTACTATTACGGACTGAGTAAAATCGAACAAAAAGATCGGGATTGGGAATTAGATGGCGGCAGATTCCCATATCTCGCGAAAGATACTTGCATCTTTGAGTTGCGGAAGTTTTTAGAGCTTTCAGCCGATAATAATCCCAATATTTTAGAGTTACTTTGGTATAAAGACTACACCCATCTCACCGACGTGGGCAAGGAACTTGTCAAGCATCGCCAGATGTTTCTTTCCAAAAAAGTGCGGAAAACCTATGCTGGTTATGGTTACGCTCAGATTAAGAAATTAGAGTCCCATCGGCGTTGGTTGCTCAATCCACCCAATGCCAAGCCACAGGCTCAAGACTTTGGCATCGAGCCAACTCAACTGATGGCAAAAATGGAAGTCAATGCGTTTTTGGAATATCTCTATTTGCTGATTCGCGATCGAATTCAATTTTTAGAAGAATCTGAGGAATTAGGTAAATTATTAAGTGCTGAAATCGACTTTAAGGGCGTGTTGCGGCAATATGCCATCCCTGATGCGGCTTTGGTATATACCCAGCAGATCACTCATAGTTCAACTGACTTCATTCGATTGTTACAAAAAAATCAGCAATATCTCAACGCTGTGCGCGAATATGAGAATTATCAGCAATGGAAGCAAAATCGTAACCCTGCCCGCGCCTTGATGGAAGCTAAGGTGGGCTATGACTGCAAGTTTGCCATGCAAGCGATTCGACTATTAAGGACTGGCGTGGAGATTTTAGCAGATCGACAGATTCAGATCGATCGACGTGAAGCAGGTGATGCCGAAGAACTCCTAGCAATTAAGCGCGGTGACTATACTTACGAGCAAGTCATGTCGATCGCCGATCGACTTTACCAAGGATTAGAATCAACTCACGCTCGATCGCAATTGCCCGATGATGTCGATCGAGAAGCTGTAAACTTTCTGTGTGTGGAATTAGTCGCTCGGCAAGGATGGTAAAGGAATAATTCGACCAAAAAAATTCCACTGCGCCTGACTCTTGTTGTTCCTTTTACCGAAATTTACGAGGATGTTTTCTGAAAGGCTATAAATACTTTTGCAAGTAAATGGGCAAATGAACAGTTTTAAGGTAACTTATTTAGGAATATTCGCTTGCATTTCTGACCAACTCTGGCATTATGTAGCTACTTATGGCTGCGACTGGTAACATCAGTTAAGGTAAGCATAGACCCATGTTCATTTTGAAGCGTCAAGACGTTGAAATTAGCAACGTCCAAAATCCACAAAACCGAACGCAGCAAATTGCGATCTTGCAATATCAGGGGCAAACTTTTCGCCTCCTGAATATGTTTGGCGATAATCGTGAAGAAGCTTTGGCGCTCTGGCGTGATCTGACCGACAATAAAGGTAAAGCCTGCGTTCTCCTTGATGAACCTGAAGCTCGTCGCTTTAGTGTCTGGGGCAAAGTCAAAATGGATCAGCTTGAGGCAAGCACAATCATCGATCAGATTGTGGAGCGCTCGCTAGTCCAAGGCTGCCTGCTGCTTTTACAGTCAATATATATAGAGATCGAGGATTTCCTTGGTAATAGACAAGCAGCATTATTTAAGCAAGACATTCTTAAAGTGATGCAAAAGGGAAAATTTCCCCAAGTTGAAAATGCCGATGCCCTAGAGCAACTCCTAAAGTTAGATCCACTCAGCAGTATGCAGATTCCGTCATGGGATGATAACAAGCTCCAGATTTTGTTAGGTGAGCTGTATCAATTGGCTCAGTCATATTTCGGTAACACAGGCTTCCTCGAAAGTGCTAGAGAATCGCTCAACGAAATGCCAACAAACGATCGCACTAAGGTTTTAGACTGGCTTAAAGTAACCCCTAAAGGTAAGCTGTGGCGATAGGTTCTGGAGAAGTTGTTTGATGTTTTCATGCTCAACTTGCCTAATTTTTTTGGATGTAATTAATATGGTCAGATCAAAATGAGTAAAGCCAAATTAGTATCTAGCTCTTTTCCTTCTACTCAGCAAGTCATTGTGGCGGGGGTAGCTTTGTCTTTTGTTTCTATTCTGTTTTATTTGTTGGCGCCGATCGAAACCACAGGTAATGGAGTTTTTGCGCGCCCACTCTGGTACCGCTATGGTACTTATTTATTGCAAACAGTTGCGATCTCAGCTTCAGGCTTACTCTGTCTACGAAATTGGCGCAGCCCCAAAATTGCCAGTGGTCGTAATGTTTGGTTAGGTCTAGGAGTAGGCATAGTTTCATGGGGCATTGCCAACCTGATTTTTGGCTATATGGATCTGATCGAAGGCAAGCCACCTGCCTCCCCTGCGATTACCGATCTTTTTTATGTGATTGCCTACATCTCTCTGTCACTGGGCATGGCAATGTCAGTTATTGGTAGAAGGTTAAATCTCTTGCCCAAACAATGGAGCATCGTTGGCGCAATCAGCCTGTTTGGGCTAGCTTTTGCGGTTTTTGTCACTTTTATCGCTGGGACTTCTGAAGGTAAAACGGTTAATTTCACCGATCCAGCAAAACTCCTAAACACTTTCTACGCTCTTGGCGATGTTTGGATGCTTGTCGTTGCCACGATCCTGCTGATGGCATTTTGGGGCGGAAAATTTGCTCAATCTTGGCGATTGCTGGGAGCGGCTGGGATTTCCATGTTTTTTGGCGATCTAGCCTATAACTTTGCGCTTAATGTTGCGACTGAGGCAAACCCATACCAAAGTGGGGATTGGGTAGAATTCTTTTGGATTTTGTCATTTGTCTTATTTGGCATGGGAGCAGCACTGGAGTTCGATCTGTCTTCACGTCCATCATCACGCAAACGTTGAAGTGAGGATGAAGTAATGCTAGCGATTTGAACCCTCAACTTAAAACTCAAAACATAAATCACAATGACCACTTTCTAGGAGTAAGATAGAGCTTAGTTCCTAGATGTTTTCCCAATGGCTGCCTCTAAACTCGTAATCGCAGATAAGAAAGAAATTTTACGCCTGTACTGCGAGACTGATGTGTCTACAACGCAGTTAGCGCAGCAGTTTGGTGTTAGTTCTAGTACAGTCCTGAGATTACTTCAAGAACTGATCCCGCCAGAAGAATATCGGTTAATTGTTAGCCAAAAACAGGCTAAAGCTAAAAAGCTGGGGAAGTCCAACGCTGATGTCAGCAATGATTTTACTGGCGACAGGATCGGACAATCAGAATCATCAGCTATATCTGTAAGTGAACCCACTGCCATAATTAATCAACTAGACCTGATCGATCCTCTGTCTGTGACAAATCTGGATATCGAACAGGAGATACCAGCACGACCATCAAGATCTAAAGTAACCAAAAAAGTCATAAAGAAATCTGAATCCACAAGGTTTGAGCTTGAGCAGAAAGATTTAGAAGATATTGCCGAAGAGATCTTAGG
>JARCMB010000214.1 GCA_030248825.1 Pseudanabaenaceae cyanobacterium MP8IB2.15
AAGAATCTAGACATTAAGGAATATGAAGCTTCGATCGATCAGGTGAGGCAAGAGATTGAAATCGATGTCTACAGTGCCGTTGCCACATTTAAGCAATTACTGGGAAGCATTACGCAGAAATCTTTGCGGCTTTCAGAAAACCTAGGATCTAATACTCACTTACAAGAAAACAAGTCACAAGAAAGTGAGGAGCCAAAGCTTCCCACAGTCTCGCCCCGACTGGAAATTATTACTGCTGAACCTTCGATCGAAACCCCTATAGCAAGTCCATCAGCAAGTCCATCAAACATTGCCGAAGTATTGCCCACTTCAGAAATTACGACTCCAGAATATAAGCCCCCAGAATATAAGCCCCCAGAATATAAGCTCAGTGAATTTTTGATCGCGCTCAACAAACTCAGCCGCTTTACAACTCAATATCTCGGCAAGGTTGTGGTCGGAAACTACTGGAAAAGTGCTCGTCCTGACTCGGCTTGGCTCCAACAAATCACGATCGATCGAAATGCGACGATCTCATGTCCCGATCAAGAACTTATAATCTGTAGTCCAGAACAGCAGCAACAACTTCAGGAGTGGGCTAAAACCTATACCAAAAGATGCAAACAGGTGATTCGTAACTTTGACAATATGGTGATGCATGACTGCTTGGATGCACATCAGCAGATGTTACTAAATATTACCAATTAGAAAAATATCTGTCGATCGATCTAAATTTTAAGACTGGCTAATTATTCAGCTATTTAGCGGATTATGACTAACTCAGAAAGTCCTGTATGTTTGTACATAGATGTAGCATTTGAGGATATACAGACATCCTTGATAAGTTAGACTTGAGATGCTTTGCATGGTAAAGGAATAGTAGTATGGCAAAACGCGTCCGAATTGAGCCAATCGCACAGGAAGCAGACATCGAGACTAATGGAGCTTTGCTGTCTATTTTGATGGAAGAGGATTTAAACATCCTCAAAGAGTGTGGCGGCAGAGGTATGTGTGCCACTTGTCATGTTTACATTCAAGAAGGCATGGACTCACTCAGTCCGATGGCACGACGTGAACAACGAACTTTGGAGGTAATTACCACCTGCAAACCAAATTCTCGATTAGCTTGCCAAGCGCGGGTGATGGCAGAGGGCGTGATCGTCGAACTACCGATCGGGATGTACGTGCAGTCGATTCAGGATATCGAAGCACTGATTGGGCGGCGGTGTGAAAGACCATTACTGCACCCAATTACAGGTCAAACCTTGGTTGAAGTTGGACAGTTGATTTCTCGATCGGTGATTAAGCAACTGCAAAACACAGATTTTCGGGTTGGCGAACATTTAGCGAAAAGCAAGAAAGTTTGAAGATCGATTTATTAATTATTAATTTACTAATCACTGAGAACAGCAACTATGACATTAGCAGCAGAACAGTCGCTTGATTCATTAGGTCATGCCTTAAGCAAACATAAAAATAATCACTATAGCTTGCAGGATTTTTTCAAGCCAGATCCAGAGCATGGTGTGGTTAGAGACTGGAATGGTTTGCGCCAGATCTTTACCAGTGAGGACTTTATCATTGGCTTGCAAGAAGGCTTAGAAGAAGAAGTGGGGGATGCCTCAGCCGCAGTGATGTACACAATCGGCTGTGAGTGGGGCAAAAAAGATGCCGAAGTGTTTACCGAGTGGTTTGAGCGTGACTTTAATCGCAGTATTCGTCAAACTAATTTGCCTTTCTTGCTAGAAACCTGGTGGTGGCCATTCACCTCCCAAGGTTGGGGACGTTGGCAGATGGATATGACCGATCGAAAGCAAGGATTTATGTTTATCAGCATCTTTGACTCAGCCGTAGCACGAAGCCTAGGTGATGTCGGCAAGCCTGTTTGCCATCTCTATGCTGGTTTGTTTTCTGGTTTCTTTACATATCTAGTCAAAAAGAAATTGGAGTGTATCGAGATTCAGTGCTACTCGATGGGCGAAAATTACTGTAAGTTTCTGCTCGGTGGCAACGATCGAATTGATGCCGCTTCTTTCTGGCTAAATGAAGGTGCGACCAGCCGTGATATCGAAAAACGTTTACGTAATGGCGAGTTGACGGGATGAATACGATCGTTAAACATGCGGCAAGTAATGGCTCTAACAAGTCATCCACCTGGATGCTCCAGTCTGTTCGCAGTTTTTGGCAAGGAGTGAATTGGGAAAACCACCCTTTAGAGTTAATATCACCACCAAACTCTGATGGTACACCTACAGTTCTGAGTCTAAAGTTGGCAGTCAAACAATACTTTAGTCTGATTGCTTGGACGGGTGATTCGATCGCGCCCCAAGCCACAACACCGAATTTGCCGATCGATGATGATGAAAAATCAGAAACCTTAGACGACTTTATCGACGATATCTCGAAATTCTTTTAAACACTATGGATGCCAAGATCAAAGACCTGATTGAACAAGCTCAAGATCGCTATCTCAAATCTGATGAGTTGGACTTACTTGATGGCTATGTGAAGTCTCTGCCCGAACGATTGACTTTGTATAAACTTTTGCGCGATCGAGAAATTGAGATTCTCCAAAAAGTTGCCGATCGAGCTGAGATCGAACTTAGTAAAACTGATACAGCCGATATCGAGAGTGGGATCAAAAATCTCATTCTGGTGATGCGCTACTGCGCCATGGGGATGCTGCTTAACGACGAAAACTTCCTTAAACAGAGGCTGTTGCGGTGGTTAGAGCAGATTATGGCACTAAAAGAGATGCGTCAGATTAATGATGTACTCTACAAGTTGTTGAACCAAATCCTGCGACAAGAACTCAGCACCCATCAGCTTTCCTTGATCCAACCTTTGATCACAACTGCTCAAGTCACCCTGATCTACTAACCCATTAAGCATATGATTTCCGTAGCCGATTTACTTCAAGATAATCAAATTCCTGCCAACTACTATGGCTATGATGCTTACATCAAGGGCGATCTGGAACTAGGTTTGCTAGAAAGTCGTCGAGGGGATCGACTGATCGCAGTGCCAGACACTTTAATCCAAGCCCTGTATGAAGGACTGGAACAAGAGACAGGACAAGCATCGCGCCTAGTTTTATTCAACTGTGGCAAGTGGTGGGGTAAAAATTTCTACACGCGCTTTAGTGAAGAAATATCTGACTATTATGGTAAACCTCTGGCTGAGTTAGACATGATTTTATTCTTGCAATGCCTGAAAGAATGCTGGCTAACTCACGGTTGGGGGAGAATTGAGTTTGACCCGACATATCAGAATCAGGGGTTTTTGATGATTAAGACCTATCAATCTCCCTACAGCAAAAAACTCGCTAAGCCCAGACCTAGCTGCTTTATGGAAGCAGGTATCTTGACTTCATTTTTCTCACGTCTAACTGGTCGAGACTTACTGGCGATCCAAATCTCTTGTGAATCGATGGGTTCTGACTGTAATCGCTTTGTAATCGCGCTAGAAGATCGTTTGGCGATAGTAGACTCTTCGATCGAAGAAGGTTTAGATTATGAGTCAATCATGACCAGTTTGCTAAGCTGAGATTAAAGCTCTCTACTTCAAAAGCAGATAATACAACTCGCCGTCGGTATTCATTAAACCTGCTCGATCTTGAGCGGACTGACCTGTACCCATAAACACATCAACTCGCCCCGCCCCTGTGATCGCCCCACCTGTATCTTGATCCAAGAC
>JARCMB010000215.1 GCA_030248825.1 Pseudanabaenaceae cyanobacterium MP8IB2.15
CTAGTTAATATTCAAGATTCGATCGTCGCCTGCCTTCAATTCAGAGCAGAAATAGGTTTACCCCTCACTGTAGAGACTCAACAAGTAGAGGTTTTGGCATAAATATGGGATCTATCATTCCGCAGCTAAAATAGAAGTAGTTGTTTAATTGGCATTTCATATGGCTGAATCAGATTTTTACACTGAAGAGCAGGTGCAGCAGCTATTGCATCACGCGATCGCGCGTAAATCTAACGGTCAAGATCTTTCTAGAGAGCAGGTCTATGAAATTGCGGCTGAGTTGGGCATCACTCGGTCTGAGTTTTTAGCATCTGAGCAAGAGTGGCGGATCAAATATTCCCAAAGCACCGATCGACTGGCGTTTGATGCTTACAAGAAGAAAAAACTACGCCAGAATATATTGAAATATTCGATCGTCAACGCATTTTTGATTTCGATCAATCTGCTAACTTCTAACAATATTTCGTGGGCAATTTATCCTCTGCTAGTGTGTGGGTTGGGCGTGGCTTTAGATGGATGGGCGACCTATCAACCCGATAGTGATGAGTATGAAAAGCAATTTCTCAAATGGAGTCGTAAGCAAAAGCGTAACCTGATTGCTGGTCAAATTACTGACAAGGTGACTGAGAGCGTTGAAAAATGGCTAAATCCCAAAATCTAATCCCTAAAAAGGATTGTAAATAATCGAGAAATATAATCCGCTTTCTTGTGCCGTTCGCTTATTAGAACCGACGGAAACTACAGGAATGCCATAGTCGATCCGAGCAGTCAATCGATCGCTTTGTTGATAACGCAACCCAACTCCAATCCCGAATAGAGTGTTGGGGCTGGGATTAGGTTTTCCCGAACTATTCCAAACCGTGCCGAGATCGAGAAATGGCGCAAGTTGCAACACGCCTTGAACTTCAGGTACTCGTAGAATTGGCAAACGCAATTCCGCCGTTGCCGCCACGCCATTATCACCTAGCAAAAGTCCTGACGATATCCCCTAACGCTTTCTTGTCCGCCCAAACCAAACTGTTCGATCGGAACTAGAGATCGATCGGCTAATTGGATGTCAGCGCGGAATAAAAATAACGTATCTGGAGCCAGTAAGTTAACGTATTGTCCTTGTCCACGCCACGCTAAAAAGAAGCTGTCGGCGGGATTATCATTTGCGGTCAGGGCAAATGGCGCAACCCCAAAACTGAATTGAGATCGTAAAGCCAAAACCTGCTGACTGCTGCGCTGGGTAAGCTCTTGAAAGAATCGCAGTGCCGATACCTGCGTTCGACCATTTCGACCGGCACCTGCTGAAAGTCGAAATGGCAGATCTAACAGAGCCGTATCACTTTCACGCCGCGAAGCGGTTAATCCCAGTGCAAATTCTTGGGTGGCTGTCTGAGAGAGGGGCTGACGAAATGTCACTTCATAAGAGCGCGAGGCGGCAATGATATCTAAGGCGTTAAACGGCGATTCGACCACACGGCTGTTGCTGTTGTTGTAGGCAAAATTGAGCGTACCGTTGGCGGGATCGATCGGGAATGTGTAGCTGAGGTTATATTCATTACTGTCGTCGGTGTTTGTGTAGGATGCCGTAATGCCATCACCTTGCCCGAACAGATTCCCCTCACTGACTTCGATCGATCGGCAACTTGTCTAAAGATCCTCTTGATGAATAATTCAGATCGAGAACTGGACATACTCAAAAAGGTAAATCCATCACAAACCTAATTGCTTTTGGTCGATCGACTACCACCCAAATTGTGAATGTGTATGATTTTATTTTGCATTTACCGCAGGGATATTGCACCTTACTGGGTGAGCGGGGATCTACGCCAACAGCTTACAATAGATGTACCTGCTAAAGCCTTTGAACAAAAATCATACTTTTTTAGGTAGTCCTACTTTTATGCATTTTCTCTTAACCATTTAGTAGTGCTTGATACTTATGGCTCATGGCTGATGAATCAGAGAGTATGCTAAGATTCAGCCTTTATTAGATCTGGGGATAAAACCTTGAGTCGCTTTGTTATTGGGGATGTACACGGTCAATATGATGGGTTGATGCTACTGCTAGACGAGATCAACCCTCAGTTTGATGACCAATTATTTTTTTTAGGTGACTTAATCGATCGAGGCCCTCAGAGTGCCGAAGTTGTAACTTGGGTGATGCAAAGTGGTCATGCCTGTCTTAAGGGCAACCATGAGCAAATGTGCTTGGAAGCTCATAATGCCTCTGAAGCCTCGATGTTGTGGCAAGGCTGGATTATCAATGGCGGCTCCAGAACTTTAGACAGCTATGGTGAAAATGGCATCCCAAATGAACATTTGCGCTGGATGAATCACCTACCCCTTTATCTGGATTTGGGTGATGCTTGGCTGGTTCATGCTGGTCTCGATCCTCACCTGTCGATCGAAGATCAGGGCGCATTAGAGTTTTGCTGGATTCGTGAACCTTTTCACAGCAGCACACAGCCTTATTTTGCCCAAAAAACGATTATTACAGGACACACAATTACCTTTGTGTTTCCTGGGGTTCAACCTGGACAAATTGCCCAAGGTGCAGGCTGGCTAGATATCGATACTGGTGCTTACCATCCCAAAAGCGGCTGGCTTACAGCCCTCGATCTCGACCATAGCATGGTTTACCAAGCCAATGTTTACACGCAGTCAGTGCGTAAGTTGCCGTTACAAGATATCACCGTACCGATCGATTCTGTTTCAAAATCTGGCAAAAAGCGAATCTGGGAAAGATTTTAGGAGCAGTCCCAAACAAGCCTGAGACTGTGTCCATTATTCACGCTTCCTTGGTTTCTGTATCATCCGCGTATCGCCAGAATTTACCAAGCCACCTATCTTCATCGATAGACTTATCCGTTTTAACTGAGCATTCACTTCCAGAATCCGCACCTTCACCACCTGACCAACTTTGACAACTTGATTTGGATCGCTGACAAAAGTATTGGATAGTTGGGAAATATGCACCAATCCATCCTGATGCACACCGATATCAACAAAAGCCCCGAAGTTCGCAACATTGGTCACAGTGCCTTCTAGTTCCATTCCGACTTCCAAATCTTTAATCTCTTGAATACCTGCTTTAAAGGTGGCATATTTGAACTCGGCACGGGGGTCGCGTCCTGGTTTTTCAAGTTCGCTAATCATATCGCGGAGCGTGGGTTCCCCGATCGACTGCGTGATGTATTTTTTTAGATCGGTCTTTTTGAGTTCTGCTGCGAGTCTAGTCGGTTCGGTGAGAGGGATGTTCGCATCTTTAGCGATCGATGCCAGAATGCTATAACTCTCTGGATGGACTGCGGTATTGTCGAGCGGATTTTCACCATCCCGAATACGCAGAAACCCCGCCGCTTGCTCGAAGGCTTTGGGGCCAAGCTTGGCAACTTTTAGCAGTTGTTTACGGTTTTTAAAAGCTCCATGCTCATTCCGATAGGCGATCATATTGTTCGCAATTGTGGGCGTTAATCCAGAGACGAAAGTGAGTAATTCTTTGGATGCAGTATTCAGATCGACACCAACATAGTTGACGCAGCTTTCGACTGTATCATCAAGTTTCTTTCGGAGTAATTTTTGATCGACATCATGCTGATATTGCCCAACCCCGATCGATTTCGGATCGATTTTCACCAGCTCAGCTAATGGATCTTGCAAGCGTCGCCCGATGCTGATTGCGCCGCGCACCGTGATATCAAGATCGGGAAATTCTGAGATTGCGACATCACTCGCTGAATAAATCGATGCTCCCGATTCGTTCACCATGACTTTAATCGGTTTCGGTTCGATATCTGCTAGCAGCTCAATTACAAATTGGTCGGTTTCCCGTCCAGCCGTGCCATTTCCGATCGCGATTAATTGGATGTTATATTTTTCGATCAACTGCTTAACTGTATTTGCGGCTTGCTGACGTTGACTTGCGGCTTGATGTGGGAAAACTGCTTCATAAGCTAAGAATTTACCTGTCTCCGATAGGACGGCAACTTTACATCCAGAACGAAAGCCTGGATCGATCGCCAATGTTGGTTTCATCCCCGCAGGTGCGGATAGTAATAGCTCGCGTAAGTTGGTTTCAAAGTTAGAAATCGAACCGATATCTGCCTGTAATTTCGCTTCGGCTCGGACTTCATTAATTAGCGATGTCTCGATCAATCGATCGAAAGCATCTTTGAGCATATTTAGATAAAACTGACGCACTGCGGCGGCTTTAGTCTTGATTTCTTGGAGGGCTAAATAATCGCAAATGCGATCTCGATCAAATTCTAAATTCAGATTAACAATCTTCTCGCTCTCACCACGAAATAGAGCTAAAAGGTTATGCGGTGCAACTTTGCTAACGGGTACAGAATATTTGCGGTACATCTCATACTTAGTCGATCCTGCCAGCACATCATCTTTGATGCTCGAACTAAATTCACCCTCCGATTGCATATACTCACGCACGTATGCGCGCAAATTAGCTTTGTCCGCGATCGATTCCGCCAAAATATCCGAAGCTCCAGCTAAGGCATCGGCGGCTGTTTTCACCCCTAGTTCGAGATTGATATATTTAGCCGCTTCTAGTTCTAGTTCGATCGATTGAGCGTTGACATGATTAATCGATCGAATCAATTCAGCCAATGGTTCTAATCCTTTTTCTCGCGCAATTGTTGCTCTGGTTCGCCGCTTGGGTTTGTAGGGTAGATATAGATCTTCTAATTCAGTCTTCAGTAAGCAGTTCTCAATCTTGGCTTTTAGTTCTGGCGTGAGTTTGGCTTGAGATTCGATCGAACTAATAACTGTCTCTTTTCTCGCTACCAACTCTGTGAGATAAGTAAATCTCTCTGCCAATTCGCGCAAGACAATTTCATTCATCTCTCCTGTGCGCTCTTTCCGATACCGCGCTATAAACGGAATCGTCGCTCCTTCTGCAAATAGATCTAAAACGTTCTGAACCAAACTAAGATTCAAATCTAATTCTCTTGCAATCTGAGCGCGGATATCTAACATATGGGAATGAAGAAAGAAATGTTAATTTCGAGATCGTCACATGTTATCATAAGCAACGTCTCAACATACAATGGAATAAACACCAGCGCATATATGGTTGCTTGATTCATATCGATATTCGAGATGGGAAGCTATGGATTCAGTATGACGGCACAGAAAATGGAGTTGC
>JARCMB010000216.1 GCA_030248825.1 Pseudanabaenaceae cyanobacterium MP8IB2.15
ATCACCAGAAAAGTGCGAAAAAGCTCGATCCCCATCAGTCGATCGAGTCACAAAAACTTCGCGAGTCGGGGCAGTAGGATGGACTTGTAAACCTGTCGTATCAACACCTTCAGCCGCGAGTAATTGCTGCAATTCCAGCCCGATCGAATCTTCACCCACACAACCAATAAAGCTCGTACTGGTTCCCAGTTTTGCCAATCCACAAGCCACGTTAGCGGGTGCGCCACCAGGATAAGGCTGCCATGATTTGACGAGATCGCGGCTAGCCCCTAATTCGACCGCAATTCGATCGACTAGAATTTCACCTAAACATATAACTTTCGCCATAATTTATTCGGGTGCAGTCAGGGTTTCAGGTAAATAAATTGCCGCATCAGGCTTAGGTAAAGAAGTTGGTGGAGACTGAGAAAGATCTGGTTTAGGCAGATTGGGCTGGCTCTGCGATGAAGAATGGCGGATCTTTTCTAACCAACTGATCTTCGGCTTGCGCTCTGGTTTCTGCTCTAGCGATTTGGTGGGAGTTTCAGGCTCAGGCGAAACGGTGGGAACAGTCGTAGGATCAGCCGTAGGAGTGGTTTTGGGTTCTGGTGGACGCTTACGTTTAATTAACTTACGGCGCGGGTAAGTAGTGGTTGTTTGAGCTGGTTTGGGATTGTAGTAAGGACTAGTAGGCGGTGAAGTTAATTTCAGTGGCTCAGGCTTAACATTTTGCTTGGGTTCAGGAGAAGCAACTGGTTCTGGTTTAACTTCTGGCGCAGGTTCTGGCTGGCTAGGAACTGGTAAAGGCTTTTCAGCTTTTGGTTCTGGTTTAACTTCTGGCTTAACTTCTGCGGGCTTGGTGGCTGGAACTGGTTCGATCGATTCTGGAGTTGCTTCTGGTTCGGGCTTTTTCGCGACGTAGGTAGGATCGATAATACTCTCGATATCAGCAATTACCTCACCACGCATCAGGCGCGACAAGGTGTCCTGTCCACCAGGCTGATATTCGATCAGATGGGCCGTGCTATTGAATTGATTCAGGATCGGATTGCCCTGAGCATCGAGAAATTCTAAACTAACCCAGTTTGTCCCAGGTTTAAATCCTGTGAGGTAAATCGGCTGCCAATTTTCGAGCAAGAAACTTTTACCGTTAACCGTGGCGCGGATCTGCCAGTCGGTCACACCTGCATCTTCGAGCGCGGCAAGGTGAAGTGGCGCGTTTTTGAGATAAAAGTCGAGCATGATCGGCTCTGCCCCATAACTGCCAACAGGACGGCTGTATGTGAGTAAGGGTGACTGGGGGCTAGGGGTGTTTTCGCCTGTTTTAGCAAAGGCATGAAATGTTACTTGAGCATAGGCTCCTTCGTTCTTAAAGCTTTCGTGCCAAGGACGAGAGGCAAATGCTCTGAGTGTATGAGTTCCAGGTGTTAGGCTGTCGAATGTGATCGTATCGCTGGAATTATAAAGTGGCCTGTATTCTTGATTGTCGAGAATCACATGAATGTGTGGACCAAGACCCAGATCGCTCTTGAAAACTGGTAAATCTTTAATCTCAAAGCTCACCGCAACTTTGTTATCGGTAATGACTTGATCGGGTGTGGGCGAGATAATTTTAATTTGAGGCTCATATCGATCGAAAAAGCGACTTAACCGCATAATTTCGGCGGGAGGCGAAACTTCGCTCATTCCAACTGGTGCTTTCGATTTTGCCGTAGTCGGTTTGTCTCCACCACAGGCACTCAATAAAAATACAAATGCGATCGCGATCATCCCAACGCCAAACTTTCGCCAAGACTGCTTAAGTTGACTTAACCGCTTAACCTGTTGCATTACACTCGCCCACATAAAAGCTCCACGTAAAAATGTTTGGAATTTTACAGCCTACATGGAATATATCGGAAAAGGGTGACTTGTCCACCAAAGTACAAGAAAATCAACGCGGTGGATCTCAAAAGCCAAGTCTAAATTCTGGGGAAATTCTGCTAAATTCGATCGAGTTTGCTAATTAAATCGAGCGATTGCAGCATGATCAAAAAAATCTTTTCCATTGGCTTATTGGTTTTTATTCCGATCTCATGGGCGGCGCATTTTCTGGAATGGGGTTCTCTGGTTGTATTTGTGACTGCGGCACTGGCGATTTTGCCCCTCGCAGCTTGGTTGAGCATGGCAACCGAAGAGATCGCGGTGGTGATCGGCCCATCGATGGGTGGTTTGCTCAATGCCACGTTCGGGAATGCGACAGAGCTGATTATCGCGATTACGGCACTGCGAGCAGGACTAGTTGATGTCGTGAAAGCCAGCATTACAGGTTCGATCGTAGGAAATTTACTGCTGGTAATGGGTTTAGCAATGTTCCTCGGTGGATTACGCTACAAAGAGCAAGTATTTCAGCCGACCTTAGCTAGAGTGAATGCTTCGGCGATGAATCTAGGCGTGATCGCGATTTTATTGCCAACTGCGGTGAATTACACTTCCACAGGGATCAGTGAAGTAACACTGCAACAACTTTCGATCGCGGTGGCAATCGTGCTGATTCTGGTATATGGCTCTACCTTGCTGTTTGCGATTAAAACCCATTCCTACCTTTACGATGTCGGCGTGGCTGAGATTGAAGAAGAGGAGCATGATATTAACCTCTGGCTCTGGGTTAGTGTGCTTTTGGGTGCAACAGTTTTGGTCGCAACTGAGTCAGAACTTTTGGTCGAAAACCTCGAAACAGCGACATCCACACTGGGCTTGACTCCCTTGTTTACGGGCGTAATTTTTCTGCCTGTAATCAGTAGTGCTGCCGAAAACATTACGGCTTCATCAGTCGCACTCAAAAATAAAATGGAACTTTCTGTGGCTGTGGCAGTTGGCTCAAGTCTGCAAATCGCCCTATTCGTCGCACCTGTGCTGGTACTAATCGGCTGGTTACTGGGGCAACCGATGGATTTAGATTTCAACCCATTTGAACTCGTCGCTGTTGCCGTCGCGGTTTTGATTGCGAATTCGATTAGTTCGGATGGTCGATCGAATTGGCTAGAAGGGGCTTTGCTGCTGGCAACTTATATAGTCTTGGGCTTAGCTTTCTACTTTCATCCTGTTTAGTCGATCTTTATCGGACAAGCGACGCGAATAGTAGCCAGATAGTTCATACTTCAATGCTTCTGGCTTACCTGTTCCCTGTATAGGATCATTTTTTTGCATCTCTTTAAGAATATTAAACAATTTCTTATGGAGAGACTTATTGGACTCTCTTAAGCTCTCATAAACTTGCAATGTGTCCGCCTGAAACACAATCGATCGCATATTTTTGTTTTTTATGAGTTTCCACTAATAGTCGAATCTGTTGGACTAAGTCAGAATTGCTTAAAATGTATGCCAGATCGAATGATTCCTGTAAAGCAAGCATATCAGTCTGGTGATGCTGAGTTTTAATTTGGTTGATTTGCCGCATCAGAGTTGGATTATTCAGGACGTATTGGGTCTCAGCTTCACTGCTATCTGCACTTTCTGAAGTAGATAATAATTCGGAGCTTGAGTAATTCATAAAAAGCACATGTGATTTCTAATGTTTAATTTGCTCATTAGCTCTTAGCCCACGATTGATGGCAAGGCTAAGAGTTCTCAAGATCTCAGTTAATCAATCCCAATCACCCAAGAGCCGACGTAGCGGAGAACAG
>JARCMB010000217.1 GCA_030248825.1 Pseudanabaenaceae cyanobacterium MP8IB2.15
CGCGACGATTACCATACTGCCCCAGAGATATGGAATTCGCCCAACGCCAGAAAAGCCAACAACTCTGAAACCATTCTCAGACAATAACTTTGAAAGAGTAGCTCGACTCCATCTGAACGAAAATTGGGTTGGAACCGTCGCACAATTCGTAAAGGCATGACGAAATTGATTAGTGGACAAGCAATTGAGGATGGATATCAACGGAGTGGTCGCAAACGAGTAGAAGCGAAACTGTCTCACTTGATTGAAGATATTCGAGCGTTGGTAGACCCAGAGTCTCGGACAATTGACTGAGATTTTACGCAGGTAAGATCGGTCAGAACCGTGTTTAGTTGCTTTCGATACAGTTAGCTATTTGCTGAGCAGCTATAAGTATTAATTAATACAATTCGTACAATACGCAAACTTATTCTCAAAATCTACTCTGGTATATTTTCTCTCAAGCCGCAGGAGCCGATCTAAATGCTTGGTATTCGTCCAGAATCTCAGAATATGCAAGAATCTGCTGTCAAACTAAATAATTCTACTCAATCACCTCTCACCACAGTTGCCAAACTGGAAGTGAAAAACCTGTTTAAATCATATGTTGGACAGGGTAAGCAAAAGCTGACAGTTCTCCAAGATATCAACTTCCAAATTTTCCCCAGAGAGTTAATTTGTCTTGTCGGTACATCTGGCTGCGGGAAGTCAACACTACTGAATATTATTGCTGGACTGTTGCCCCCTAGTTCTGGGCAGGTTCTGGTGGATAGTCAATCGGTTACTGGACGACCTGGTTCCGATCGAGGCATGATTTTCCAAGGGTATACGCTGTATCCGTGGCTGACCGTAGCGCAGAATGTCGCGTTTGGATTGCAATTCCAAAAGATGCCTAAAGCTGAAACACGCGATCGAGTCAGTTATTTCTTAAATATGGTGGGATTGTTAAAGTTTGCAAATAGCTATCCCAAGCAGCTATCTGGTGGGATGAAGCAACGGGTGGCGATCGCCCGGGCCCTTGCCAATGCGCCAGCCATGTTGTTAATGGATGAACCATTTGGGGCATTGGATGCACAAACCAAAGAGCAGATGCAGCAATTCTTGCTAGAACTTTGGGAACAAAATCATGTAACTGTTCTGATGATTACTCATGATGTCGAAGAGGCGATTTATCTATCTCAACGAATTTATGTGATGAGTTCTCATCCAGGACAGATCGAGGCAGAAGTAGACATTTCTTTACCAGAGCATCGCGAACTCGATATTAAACTCTCACCAGAGTTTGTCGAGATTAAGCGGCAGGTGATTCATATGTTGCGTTGTAATGGCAGTTCAGATGGCAGTTCAGATGACATTTCAAGCGGTGATTCTGTTCATTAGCCTCATGTCAAATTAGCTGTCAAGTTAGTTATCAAATTTAGTTGTAGATGTGTTTATGATCAAATTATCTGGTTGGATTCGCTGGGTTTTCTTAGGATTTATCTCACTTGCTTTAACCGTTGCCTGTACGCAGCAACCGACTACCACTGCTCCTGATGCCAGCATGTCGCCATCAGCGCCAGCCCAATCTCAGCCTTTAGTGTCGGCAACCAATAACTGGGTTGGGTACTCAAGTCACCATGTCGCTGTTGGCAAGGATTTTTTCACCCAAGAAGGTTTAAAGATTGAAGACCTATTCTTTCAAAGTAACAGCGAGGAAATCACAGCATTTCTCGCTGGTAAAATGGATCTCGCGTGGCTGACCTCGGGCGATGCGATCCAGATGATCGATAAAGATCCTTCGATCAAAATTATTTATCTAGTGGATTACTCCAATGGTTCTGATGGCATCATCGGACGCAATATCAATTCACCGCAGGATGCCAAAGGTAAAACGATCGCCCGCGAAAATGTCCTGTTCACGCGCGTTCTCTTGCAAGCTTATTTGAAGAAAGGAGGTCTAACTGAGAGCGATGCTAAGGTTAGAGATATGGCATCGGCTGAGGCTGCAACTGCATTTGCTACTAAGCAAGTCGATCTTGCCGTTACCTACGAACCTTTTATGGCAAAAGCCGCTGCCCAAGGCGGCGGGGAAGTGATCTTTTCGACCAAAGATACCAACTTAATTGCCGATGTCGTCGTCGTGCGTGACAAACTGATTCAATCGCGCAAACAAGATCTGCTGGCTTATTTTAAGGCTGTGGATAAGGCGGCAAAACTTTTGAAGGCTAACGATCCAGAAGCACTTAAGATCGCTGGGGTAAAGTTAGGTGTGACAGCCGATGAAATTAAGTCCCAGCTCGAAGGTGTCAAAATTTTCGATATCGAAGGGAATAAAACGATCGGATTCAATAAGGATGACCCTAACAGTTTGATCGGAAACCTCGATCTGACAGCAAAGGCGGCTTTGGAGTTTAAAATTATCGCCAAACCGATCCCACTGGAATCAATGTACGATGATTCGATCGTGAAATCCTCGTAAGTTGGTCAGTATGGCGACTAAAGCAGTCTGTGAAAGTTGGTTTTCTACTCAGCGAATTCGGGACGATCTGTATCTGATTACAGAACCGCACTATCACTGGTATAACCGCGCTAACCTCTGGTTGATTAAGGGACGCACCCAAGACGTGCTAATTGATACTGGTCTGGGGGTTTCTAGCCTCCGCCAGTATATTGCCTCGCTGATTGATAAACCGTTGCTGGCAATCGCATCGCATATCCACTTCGATCATGCGGGTGGGATGTATGAATTCGATCGACGCGCTATTCATGCTGCTGAAGCTGAAGCCCTACAACGGGGGGATAACTACGAGGCTCTCTGTACGCCAGAGCAAGGTTGGGTTCATTCCGAGCATTTTGAGCTACTGCCCCACGCAGGATTTACGATCGAACAGTACAATCTACGGGCGACTGAACCGACACAAGTTTTGCAAGAAGGAGATGTGTTGGACTTAGGCGATCGAGGCTTAGAAGTTCTGCACTTACCTGGACACTCGGCTGGATGTATTGGGCTGTATGATGATCGATCGAACGCTCTATTTTCTGGCGATGCGATCTACGATGGCGAACTCCTAGATCGACTCCATTGCAGCCATATCCCGACTTACATTTCCACCTATGAGCGTCTACAAAAGTTGCCAATTGACATGGTTTATCCTGGTCACTACAGGATGTTTGGTCAGGAACGATATCACCAAATTATCCAAGAATATCTCGATCTAAGACGACAATCGGGATGTCCTGCTGATGCCCACAATTACGATCGAAAAACTAATTGGGAAGAACTAATGTCCGAAATTTTAACACCTGAACTTCAAGCCCTGAAAACCTCTCTAGAATCGCAGGGCGTAAAGTATGCCCTTGCCAGCTTTGTCGATATTCATGGCATGTGTAAGGCCAAGTCAGTACCACTCTCCCATTTCGGTCAAATGATGGCTGGGTCAGAACTGTTTACAGGCGCGGCACTAGATGGCGTACCTCAAGATGTCAGCGACGAGGAAGTTGCTACCTATCCCGATCCGAATTCTGCTACAGTCTTACCTTGGAATTCAGAAATTGCTTGGTTTGCCAGCGATCTGTATCTAGAGGGTAAGCCATTTGAAGCATGTAGTCGAGGCATTCTTAAGCGGGTGTTGGCAGAAGCCGCGCAGATGGGTTTTACCTTCAACCTTGGGATTGAAACCGAATTTTTTCTGCTCAAAGAAACTGAAGATGGGAAAGCCGTTCCAGTCAGCGATCGAGACACCTTAGCCAAACCCTGCTATGACCTTCAGGGATTACTAGATAACTTCTCTTGGGTGACCGAAATTGTCGAAGCGATGAATCAGATGGGATGGGATGTCTATTCCTTCGATCATGAAGATGGGAATGGTCAATTCGAGACTGATTTCGCCTACTGTGATGCCCTGAAAATGGCTGACCGCTTTACCTTCTTTCGCCTCATGGTCAAAGAGATCGCCCGCAAACACGGTTTTTTTGCCACGTTTATGCCCAAGCCTTTTGTCGATCGAACTGGGAGCGGCGCTCACTTTAATATGTCTCTAGCTGACATCAAAACTGGGGAAAACCTGTTTTACGATCCAGACGATCGGCGTGGTTGTAAGCTCTCCACCTTGGGATATCAGTTCATTGCGGGAGTGCTGAGACATGCATCGGCAATCTGCGCCGTGATCGCTCCCACGGTCAACAGTTACAAGCGGCTAGTCGCTAGAGGCAGTATGTCTGGCTTTACGTGGGCCCCAGTTTACGTTTGTTATGGCAACAATAACCGCACCAACATGCTGCGAATTCCCCTAGCAGGTGGAAGAGTAGAATGTCGTGCTGCCGATATCGCCTCCAATCCCTATCTGGGGGCAGCAATGCTTCTGGCGGCTGGTCTAGAGGGCATCCGCGAAGGTCTCGATCCTGGCGAACCGCATACGGAAAATATGTACAAGCGATCGCTAGAGGAATTAGCTGATATGGGAATTAAGTTCTTGCCGCGCACACTCGGCGAAGCTGTGACTGCATTTGCCAGCGATCCTCTCAGTGAGAAGGTAATGGGTTCATTGATGTACAACGGTTATATCAATTATAAATCTCAGGAATGGGAGGAATATCACACTCACGTCTCCGATTGGGAAATTCAGCGATATCTCAAGTTTTTCTAGTCCCAGCTTGATTCACAAACCTCTATCTTATAGGAGCTAATCGCATGGTCGAATCCAGTCTTAACCCCATAGTGAAACCCCGCGAATATCGATATCTATCACCTTCGACATTCTGGAGTATCCGCCAAGGTTTCCCCAAGTGGTTATCGTTGCTGCTGATTAGCCTATCGCTTTTAGTTCCTTTAACTATATGGTCGATCGTCAGCTCACTCCAGATCCTACCACCAATTTTTCTGCCTACACCTTTGGCGGTGGTTGAGGCAGGGTACAAAATGTTCACGGAAGCCAACTTATTAGCAGATGTGATCTCCAGTAGCGGTCGCGTTTTAGCAGGTTTTGTCGTAGCGGCGTTGATTGGTGTGCCGATTGGACTGGCGATGGGGACTTTTTACAGCATGGATAGCTTGTTTGCCCCGATCGTTGGCACGGTAAGATATATGCCAGTTACAGGATTTGTACCTTTGATTATTATTTGGGTGGGATTAGGAGAATCTTCTAAGATTCTAATCATTATGTTGGGCGTGGTGCTTTATAACGCGATTATGGTGGCTGATGCGGTCAAGTTTATCCCGAATGAGATGATCAATGTCGCTTATACAATGGGTGCAACTCGGTGGGATGTGGTGACGAAGGTGATTCTTCCCGCTACTTTCCCAAGTGTGCTCGATACCCTGCGCGTCAATATCTCTGGTGCTTGGAACTTTTTAGTGATTGCCGAATTACTTGCTGCCCAAAATGGTTTGGGATTTAAAATTATTCAGGCTCAACGCTTCCTTCAAACTGAAAAGGTATTATTCATTATTGTCTTGATTGGAGCGATTGGACTGACCATAGACTACGGTTTGAAGTGGATATCTCACATCCTTACACCCTGGGCAGATCAGGTGCGTCACTAAAACACCGAGACAATAGAACGCCTAGCAACAAGATATTAACGATCGAAAACAAACTAAAAAAGCCTAACCATAATCTGGAAAGGCTTCTAAAAAATAGATTTCAGACTCTTTAAAATTTATTTCATTTGATTGCGAAGTTCTTCCAGTTCAGCATCGATCATGTTTCCAACTGAAGGCTTGCTAGAGTCAGAAGGACTGAGAGCAGGCTGGGGAGAAGAAGAAGTAATCATCTTGGCTTTGAGTGCAGCTAGCTCATCATCGACACCGCTGCCAGATTCTAGCTGAGCAAACTGATTCTCTAGATTGTCCATACCCAACTCAGCACTGGCTCCAGCTTTAGCTTCAGCCATTAATACCCGCTCTTCCATCCGATCGAACACCGCAGAAGCCGAATTGGTATTCACCTTACCCAACATATTGTTGAGATTTTCTTGGGCTTTTGCCGACTGAATCCGAGCCTTCAGCATCTCTTTCTTGGTTTTAGCCTCAGAGATCTTGCCTTCGATCGTCACCAAGTTACGCTTGAGGCTATCTACCTGACCACCTTGCTGATCGACACCAGCTTTCAGGGATGCGGCGGTTTCAGCATGAGTCTTTTTGCGGCTGAGGGCTTCACGCGCCAAATTTTCGTCACCCTTTTGCAGAGCTAGCATGGCGCGACGTTCCCATTCCGATGCTTGGGTTTGGGCTTGGTTATATTGTTGCTCTTGTCTTTTCAGGGCTGCCATAGACTGAGCTACTGCCTGGCGCAACTGCACCAAGTCTTCTTGCATGTCTATGATCGTTTGCTCCAGAATTTTTTCTGGATCTTCTGCCGCTGTGACTAGGGCGTTCAAGTTAGATTTGGCAACCATGCCGATGCGATCTAGTAATCCCATAACCTTAGTTGTTCCTTCAATTCAATAAGAGCAAAATCATTTGTGCAGCCGTATACAAATTGTATCAGCGATTTAAATGTCTTCATCGTATCACGCCATTTCAGTGTCAGTGGGTTTGCGAGAAGATTAAATTATTTCATTTGATTGCGAAGTTTTGCTGACTCAGCATCGATCTTAGCTTTAATTTTGGGCTGTAATAGTTGAGCCTGCTCGATCCAGATCGACATCTCCTCAAGACTGGGACACAAATCAGCTCGGCGTAAATTTTGCACCTGAAACTTCATGATCTGCTTGTGGAGTTGACCAAGTGGAGTCTGGGCGAGCTGCTCGATCGAACAAATTCCGCTATGCACAATCAAGCCACAGTGCTGACAACCCACCGCAGGAATCCGTGCTAAATCTGCGAAAACTAACCATTTATTCAAAAGTTGAAACTTTATGCCTAAATCGATCGCTAGGGCTTCTTTTTGCGGGCGACTGCTACCTGCCTTTTGCAATAAGGCTAGAGTTGTCGTAATGCTGTGATCTTTGAGGTTTTGACAGTCCTTGGCACTCAATCCTGGCAACTGATCGATTGCAGAGTATAAGAACGAAATAGTAGAAGTGGGTGAAGGTTTCATTTTTTTTGTTTGATTACGCAACTCAGGATTTAAGTGCAAAACCTTGCCAAGGTCGATCGCTCTCACCTTTAAGGATGAGGTCGTTGATGATTTCGGCGGTGATCGGAGCCATGAGGACACCATTGCGGTAGTGTCCTGTGGCGATCGAAACATTTGGATGCGAGGGTAAGAAGCCTAAAATGGGCGATCTCTGACTTACAGGACGAGGACGATAACCTGCCCAAGTTTCAATGATTTTAGCCTTGGCAAAGGCAGGACAAAATTCGATCGCTTTGTCTAGCAGTAAAGAAATATTACTGGTTCTGGGTAAGGTGTCAGGCTCAAATTCTACGGTTGCGCCGATCCAGTATCGATCGAACCCCAAAGGCACAATATTGATATCTTCACCATTCGCAGCTTCGGCGTGAATCACAGCATTGAGTGATAAGTCTGGGAGTTCAACCAAAATCGCCTGACCGCCAACGGGTGCAAGAAGGTTTGAGGGTCGATCGAGATCGAGATCGAGAGATTGCCGTAACCGATCTGAACCTAGTCCTGCCGTAATCACGATCTTGTCTGCGTCAGGAATATCCGCTAATCGATCGACTGGGTGATCGTAAATAAACTTAGCTCCATTTAAAGTTGCCGCTTTGACTAGGGCCTGAACCAACATACTGGGATGCAAGGCTCGATCTGATGGACTGTATAGAGCTGATTGAGCTGAGAGAAAAGGATACTTCGATCGAACATGATCTCGATCGAAAAACTGTAAGTCAAATCCCTGTTGCTGCCGCTTCCCAATCAAGGATTGCCATTTCGACTCAGATCCGATTTTTTGACTGAGGCAGAGAATGCCCGCACAGTTGGGAATGCTCAGCCCAGTTTGGCGCTCTAACTGCGGAATCAACTGTTCATAAAGCCGCAAACTCGCTAGTCGTAAAGTCACCAGATCGCCTGTAGCTTTTTGGCTGCAAGCCGCCATCAGTACACCCAATGATGCACCTGTCGCACCTTGACCCGCTTGAGAATTTGCTTCCAAGACGGTGACTTGAAGTGATGCCGACTGACTAAGTTTGTAGGCGATCGATGCCCCGATCGCGCCACAACCAATAATCACAACTTGTTCTGGTCTTGCCACAACCTACTCTGGAGACGGCTCTGAAGCTGAAGTTCGGCGGCGGCGACGTGAAGCCGCAGGTGACTCAACCACTTCTTCTTTCACTTCTTCTTTCACTTCTTGCATCGGTTCGATCGGAGGATTAGTCACAGAAATAATCTGTGATGTCCGATCGATTAAATTACTAGCTAAACCCCTTGCAGATTCTACACTTACTGGTTGTCTTAGTGTCTCGATCGGTTCGCTAAATGGCAGATCTGAAGCTCCATTCGCATAACCATTAAGCTCGTCAGATAGTTGTTCGTCTGACTCAACCACAGTTGAGATCGGCGCGAGTAAACTCGGTGGCAAGCTGGGAGCTTGTCCTGGCAGAGCTACAGATACGATCACATTCCGTAGATCTTTAATTTCGCGATTGACAAAAACCAATGGCGAAATCCCCATGTGAGCGTAGACTTCTTGCTCTTCTGCGGTCATTTCTACGGTGATCACTTCTGGAGCTTCGATCTTAGGACGCGGCACATCTCTTTTGGCACGACGTTCTGAAGTCTCTACTACTTTGACGATCGATTCAGTTGGTTCTGGTTCTACGGCTGGTTTTTCGATTGGTGCAATCGTTAACCGAGTCGGTAATTCACGCGATTCTTTGACTTCAGCGCGACTCTCAGCCTTCCCAGAATCTGAGCGCGAGTCAGATCGCAGTTCAATCCTCGATCGAGCTTCTGGACTTGGAGTAACGCTTTTGTCAGTACGATCGGGCTTTTCAGACCTTTCCGTTCGATCGGTGCGCTCAGTCCGATCGGTTCGATCGGATCTTTCACTATCACGGCTACTACTTTCTTGATCGCGGGAAGAACGTCCAGGCGGGACATTCCGCTTCCTTCTTCTCGAACCATTACTGCGCTCGTGATAGTTAGGATGGTAAGCCAAGTTTGCTTCGAGTCCACCGCTCAGAGAGCCATCAGCTTCATCATCACCAAAATCTGACTTGGGCGCAAACCGTGATTCCCAGTGACTTGTGTTCGATTCTGCGACTTGAGGCGCGAGTTCGCCTGGAAGTTGCACCAAAATACCCAGACCATTACAAGCGGCACAAGGGCGACCAAACAACTCATAAATACTCTGACCCTGACGTTTGCGCGTCATTTCTACCAGACCTAACTCGGTAAGCTGAGCGATTTGGGGACGAGACTTGTCAGAGCGCAAAGCTTTTTCAAAATGCTCTAGTAAGTGCAACTGGTCGCGACGGGTATCCATATCGATGAAGTCCACCACGATCACACCAGCGATATTTCGCAAGCGGATTTGACGTGCGACTTCCACCGCAGCTTCGCAGTTAGTCCACAGCACGGTTTCGCGGGAAGTGCGGGCTTTGATATTAGAGCCAGAGTTGACATCAACCACGGTCAGGGCTTCAGTCGGTTCGATCACGATGTAGCCACCCGAAGGTAAATCTACACGCGGTCTGAGGGCTTCACGAATTGCCGCATTTACCCGAAAATATTCCAGAATCGGTGTACGTTCACGGTGATGATCGATCGATAGGTTCGGTGGAATTTTGCCTTCACCCCAATTAAGTAGGTGTTGTTTCACCCGTCGCAGCCCATCACTGGTGTCGGTGACAATACGATTAACGTCATCAGCGTAGAGATCGCGCAATACTCGTTGCACAAAGTCATTTTCTCGATCGAGCAGACTGGGATTCCTAATGCTGCTGGACTCTTGCTGAATTGCTTCCCATTGGCGTTGCAAGCCATCAAGATCTTCGATGATCGAGTCTTCCGATACACCTTCGGCTTCTGTCCTTACCAGTAATCCCATACCTGAAGGTTTGATCAAAACTGCTAAAGCGCGGAGGCGGCTACGTTCATTTTCAGTTTTGATTCGCCGAGATAGGTTAACGCCACGCCCAAAAGGCATTAACACGACATAACGACCAGGCAAGGAAATATTGCCAGTTAGTCGGGGGCCTTTATTCCCCGTTGGTTCTTTCATCACCTGCACCAGCACTCTCTGCTGCGGTGAGAGTAAATCACTGATCGAGCCACCAGAGCGGCGTAATTTCAGGGGGCCTAAGTCTGTAACGTGGATAAAACCGTTACGTTCGTTGTCTCCGATATTTACAAAAGCGGCATCAATACTGGTAAGGATGTTTTCGACCACACCCATGTACACATCCCCCACCTGATGGGTTCCAGTCGCTACGATAATTTCTTCAATTTGGTCTTCGCTGAATACGGCAGCAGTGCGATACTGCTCAGCAATAATGATTTGCTTGGGCATTCAATTTCCTCAAAAAATTTGCGGTCTATGCATATGTAATCTAAATAATTCCAAGAATTCATCCAAGAATTCTTCCAAGAATTTGCCTAAAAATCAGTCTAAGGATTCGTTTTTGTCAGGGTTTGACATTATTTTGGAGATCGTTAACAGGTATGCCAGAGAGCTTTCTAATCGGGAAAACTTTGGGTTCTACGGGTAACAATAACTAGATCGAATTCACAAAAACGGATCGGACTTACAAGAAATTTTGTTCGGTATTTAGTTTGATTTTAAGTGTCTAAAATAGCTAAAATCTAGCCAATTCACTCAATAACCAAGCCAAACTAACCAAACTAGGGCCAGTTAAAATTTAAATGCCGTAAACTGTACACGCGATCGAGGCTGTGATAAAGATCTGCGATAAAGCTTGGATTTCCAGCTTGGATCTCCAGCTTGGATGCAAGTACCTACAAAATTTAAACCGCGCAATTAAGCCCAATTGGTAAGCTTAATTAACAAGCCCAAAATTTAGAGTTAAGTCTAAACTTAGTTTCAAAGATTGAACTCGAATCAGACTTGAACTAAAACGAGTGTAATTCTTAGATTGAACTAGCAGGCTAATTTCAACTGACATTTTAACTGACACATAGTTAAGCAACATCTTGAGCTTTTGCTTAGCTACATCTGCCCTGTATAGTATCATAACGCAGCTTAAAAGATTAAATTAGTAGTACGTCATAGTTGAGGGCAATAATCTGGTTACTCGAGTTGTTTTAGTTCGTCATGGCGAAACTAATTTTAATGCTTCAGGCATAATTCAAGGCAGGGGCAATAGCGATCGACCTGACCTCCAATCCACCTTGACCGAGCAGGGTAGTCAGCAAGCACAATTAACTGGTGCGGCTTTGTCTGGCTTGTCGATCGATGCGGCTTATAGTAGTCCGTTGGTGCGAGCAAAGCACACCGCCAAG
>JARCMB010000218.1 GCA_030248825.1 Pseudanabaenaceae cyanobacterium MP8IB2.15
CTGGCGTTTTTTGGGCATCGCTGCTTTTTTTGCGCTTAACCAATATATCCCTCACCCTTGGGTTTGTCAAGCACTAATTTGGAATTCTTTTCTAGGTGGCTAAACCGTGTTGTAGTGCATATCTCACCAGTTCAGTGCGGCTATTTGTTCCTGTTTTGGTGAAAAGACGACTGACATACTTTTCGACATTACGAATACTAGTGTCGAGTCGGCGGGCTATTTCTTTGTTCATTAGACCTTCTACAACGAGTTCTAAGACACTCTGCTCGCGCGGAGTAAACTCTATTTTAATTGGTGTGGGAGTGGTGATAATCTTGCCAGCATTAGGATTTTGCTTAAGGATGTCGATGATCTCTGCAAGCTGACCTGCTAGGGCGTTATCCGTTGTGCTGACATCAATGTTCGTGGTTGAATTACGTCGAGTCAAAAGATTTTCGACGATCGCTACTAGTTCATCGGGATCGAATGGTTTTGGCAGAAATGCATCACAGCCTGCCTGATAACCAGCGATTCGATCGCTTTTCATGCCTCTTGCGGTCAGGAATATTACAGGTAGACCAATAAAACGCTCATCGGCACGCACACGTTTAAGGAATTCATAGCCGTTGACTTGGGGCATCATTATGTCTGAGATCACAAGATCGGGAGTAACTTGCTCAAGCATTTGCCATGCCTCTTGAGCGTTGCTAGCCGATCGAACCATGAAGCCACTATCTTCAAGGTATGCTTGCACGGATTCTCGGAGTCCTGGTTCGTCATCGACTAGTAATATGTGTCCTGACATGATTGTTAAGTAAGGGGCAAAAGTAAGGTTAGTGAATGGCTTAGGGTTGAAATAATCATAATTCACCATTCACTATATTCTAGGGATTGAGGTCTTCTATGTTTGCAAGAAATCCTGATTGGGATAGCTTTCTGACTTGAGCAAGCGCGATCGAACGATCACTAAAAGCTCCTATTTGAACTACTTGGCGACCTTGATGGCGAGAGGGAAAGGCATTAGGAAAGATCTGCCGAATTTGGGTAATGCTGGATTTTGAGGTCAGAGGTACAATTACACGATAGCGTGGGGGACTTGGGTTGAGTGATCTATTTGCAGGATTGATTATGGTGCTAGGGGCAATAATAATCGGCTGATTTACAGGTTCGCCTGTCGGAGGCTTAAGGACAACAGGTGGTAAATCACTAACGACGAAAGGATTAGCAGGGATAACGTTATTTGATGCCTCTGACGTGAATTTAACAACTACAGAGTTAGGCACAGGAATAATTTTGTAAGTTATTGGCGTTAAATCTCGCGATCTCGCTAAGGTTTTCGAGAAATTATTGGAATTGGGGTTAAAGGTGTTGATTGTTTTTTGACTTATGCTTGATGGCGGCGAAAGCAGAGGACTTTTGAAGATCGAATTAGAATTAACATTTGGTTGATTGGCAAGTTGGACGTTACCACTGACTTTTTCAGGGGTAAGTTGGTTGCCGACAGATACGATCGAATTGTTACCTGTATTTTGAATATCACTCAGTTGATTGCGTCGAAAAGTGTTGGTTCCGAGATCGCTGGGACTACCAAGGTCGGGAAATCCATTGGCAATAATCATTAAGCCGTTACGAGAATTGTTTTCGATCGAATTGCCGCGAAGCAGAGGTTTAGCATTAGCTTGGACAATGATGCCATCCTGATTGCCAGAGATCAGATTGCCGCTAAGGGATGGCGTTGCGTCTTGGTCAACATTGATGCCAAATCCAGTCCGTTGGAACAAGTTGTCGCGAACTTCAGGGCTAGCTGCACCTGCGATCGAAATCCCACTGATCCCATTAGCGGTAAAAATATTTTTGCTGATTAATGCGGTCGAATTACCCGCGATGAAGGCTCCATGATTACTACTAGTTAGGGTGTTGTTGGCAATAATCGGACTGGTAGATTCTAGCCAAAGACCATAGCCATTAAGGTTGGGATTGGTAATTGTCACGCCGCGCAGTTCAGCTCGATCTGCCCCCAAGATCGCGATATTTTGGCTAGCAAATACTGGGGATGTATAGTCACCACCACCAACGATCGTGATGCCAGATCCTCTTTGAGATTCATTACCACGTAGCACTACCCCCGATTTCAATCGCAGAGGGAATGTTTCGCCACTAGAGACATTGTAGGTTCCCTGTGCTAGTTGAACGATTGCATTGCTGCCATCTCTGATTAAATTGAGGGCGCGACTAATCGATCGAACAGGAGCTTGGGTAGATCCATCTCCTGTTCGATCGTTACCAATGTTGGGGCTAACGTAGACGATGATTTGTGGCTCGGAATCTGTCTGGGCGTTTGCTGCCCCAGATCTGTCGATCGATATGCCAACAAATATGACTACAAAGCTAGCTAGTTTGAGCGAGTCTTTAAAAATACCCATGAGGCGAGAGTTGTGTGAAGCAGTATGATTTTTACAGTCCACCTAAAAATAACCTGCGATTACAAATTTGGATCGCGAGTTTTGGCGTAATTTTAAAAGTTATTTTTTGATCTTCAGTGCAAAAATCATCTAAACAAGCTTTATATCGAATTCTCGATGCCAATCTTGACAGGGCCCGAGAAGGTTTGCGTGTGGTGGAAGAATGGTGCCGATTTGGACTTGAGAATGCTGAATTATCGAACCAATGCAAGCAGATGCGACAGGAGCTAGCAGTCTGGCACGCTGATGATCTCAGAGCCGCGAGGAATACGCCTGCCGATCCTGGAATTGCCCTTTCCCATCAGAATGAATCGATTCGGACTGATATTAAGTCAGTCTTGCAAGCCAATTTTTGTCGAATTCAAGAGGCTTTGCGTGTACTTGAAGAATATGGCAAGGTCTACAACTCTGAGATGGGCAATGTAATTAAACAAATGCGCTATCAGGTTTACGCACTCGAAAGTAGTCTGGTCAGTCAGAATCGCCTCGATCGACTCAAGCACGCTTCACTTTATTTGGTCACAATGCCAGTGGAGAATCTGTTCGCCAAGGTGGAGGCAGCTTTGCAGGGTGGAGTGTCTCTAGTGCAATACCGTGAGAAAGATCGTGATGATTCACATCGAGTTTCGATCGCCAGCCAACTTTGCCAGTTATGTCATAAATATGAGGCTTTGTTTCTGGTCAACGATCGAGTTGATATTGCTTTGGCAGTGGGTGCAGATGGTGTGCATTTAGGTCAGCAAGATCTACCAGTCGCTGTAGCTCGATCTCTGCTCGGCGAACATCACATCATTGGTCAGTCCAGCACAAACCCCGATGAACTCCAAAAAGCCCTAGAAGCAGGAGCTGATTATGTTGGTGTGGGGCCAGTTTACGCCACACCGACCAAGCCGGGAAAAGCCGCCGCAGGTTTAGAGTATGTGCGCTATGCGGCGGCGAAGTCATCTGTACCTTGGTATGCAATCGGCAGTGTTGATGCTGATAACCTCCAAGAAGTGATCGGTGCGGGGGCGAGTCGGGTAGCTGTAGTTCGATCGCTGATGATGGCAGAAAATCCGACTGTAGTAGCGCAATCTATGAGATCGCTGCTAGAAACCGCTACCCATAAAAAGCTATTCTGAAACACCTTCACTTCTAGTTATGGCTCTGCAATTACGCATTTATGTCCCGCCCCATCCTTTAATCCGTCACTGGCTAGCTGTGGCAAGGGATAAACATACACCTGTCCCAATCTTTCGCACGGCAATTAACGAGCTTGGTCGTTGGCTAACATACGAAGCGATCCGCGATTTGCTACCGACAGAGGAAGTGTCGATCGAAACGCCTTTGCAACCAACTACAGGTCAGGTAATTAATCCTGCGACATCGATCGCGATCGCACCGATTTTAAGAGCGGGTTTAGCTTTACTGGATGGTTGTCAGCCATTACTCCCGACTGCTAGTGTTTATCATTTGGGTTTCAGTCGCGATGAGCAGACCTTGGAACCAAGCTGCTACTTAAATAAGTTACCTGAAAAGTTTGCCCCACAAACTCTCATTCTAATTTTGGAGCCAATGATGGCAACAGGTGGCACGATCGTAGCGGCATTAGAGATGATTGCATCCCGCCAAGCTGACCTCAGTTTAGTGAGGATTATTAATGTGATTTGCGCTCCACCTGCTCTTCAGAAAATTAACTTGAAGTTCCCTGAGGTGCAAATTTACTCAGCTTGCATTGACGAAGCCTTGACTGAATCAGGCTGGATTGTGCCAGGTTTGGGCGATGCTGGAGATCGATCTTTTGGCACACTCTAATCTACAGACGATCTGTAGTTGGCATAAAGGATTTTTGGTTTCTTGACTAAAGTGATTAGTATAGATACAGCAAGTATCTTCACCCCACAAAATTATGGAATCGATCGTAGACTTCAAACTGGTGTTAGTTGGCTTAACTGTAGTATTTACAATTAGCTGCTTATTTTTTGGCACACGCAACGGTTTCTATGACACTGACAAGTATCATGGCAATGGCTCAGCTCATTAATCGATCGGAACACGGTCAGCAAATATGCTAGTCTAGAAAACTGCATGATCTAGATCCAAAATTCAAGTTTTACCTATGGCACTGCTGCAAGAAAAAAAGCAAGAAATCTTTTCGCAATATCAAATGCATCCCACCGACACTGGCTCTTCTGATGTCCAAGTGGCCATGCTAACCGAACGGATTAATCAATTAAGTGGTCATCTCAAGACACACCCTAAAGATTTTTCTTCTCGTCGGAGCCTTTTGAAGATGATCGGTCAACGCAAGCGTTTGTTGGCTTACATTCGTGGTGGTAGTCGAGATCGCTACAAAGAAATTATTCAACGCTTAGGAATACGCGGCTAAGAATACGTGGCTAGAGATTAAATGCCAAATCAATCACAAGACAAAAAACCTAGTAACCAAGCTGGTCAAAAGCCAGCCAAGATCCCATACGAGCCTGGTAGCAGAAGTAAGAAGAAGGTAGAGAAAAAGCCTGACCCTTCTGTCCAAGCTCCTGAATCTTTGAGTACTAATTCAGGGCGATCGGAGAGTGGAATTCCACCAGATGTAAATAAGCGCATAGTACGGCGGATGGCTCTATTTTGCGGCATTCCAACATCATTAGGATTTCTGACGCTGATCGTTAGCTATATCTTGGTTTCCAAACATTTAGCTGAATTGCCCAATTCTGCCGTGGTACTTGTTAGCATGTTATTTCTGGGCTTAGGTGTACTTGGGCTAAGCTATGGCGCGATCTCAGCTTCGTGGGAAGAGGGCAAACCTGGAAGTTGGTGGGGCTGGCAAGAATTTAGTCAGAACTTTGGCTATCTTACGGCAGCCTGGAAAAGCAAAGGTGCAGAGCAGAATAAGGCATCAGAGTAGTTTTGATTTTTGACTTGTAGTTTTTCAACTAAATTTTTAACTTAAATTCCATCAGGAAAGGTAGCTGACAATGATTGTAGTAATGAAAGCAGGGACACCAGAGCTTGAAGTTAACCGTGTTTGTGATGAGCTAATTACTTGGGGTCTATCGCCTGAGAAAATCATCGGCAAACATAAGGTCGTAATTGGACTGGTGGGCGAAACTGCCGAGCTAGATCCATACCAAATTGAAGAGGTCAGCCCCTGGATTGAATCTGTATTGAGAGTTGAGCAGCCATTTAAGCGGGCAAGTCGAGCTTATCGTCATAACGAATCTAGTGAAGTCGTAGTCCCAACCCCTAACGGCGATGTCTACTTTGGTGAGCATCACCCACTGGTAATCACCGCAGGGCCTTGTTCGGTTGAGAATGAGGAGATGATTATTGAAGTTGCCAAGCGAGTTAAGGCAGCAGGGGCAAAGTTCCTACGTGGTGGAGCCTACAAGCCACGCACTTCCCCTTATGCATTCCAAGGGCACGGTGAAAGTGCATTGGCACTATTAGCCGCAGCTAGGGAAGTCACAGGGCTGGGAATTATTACTGAAGTAATGGATACACCTGACATTGAAAAGGTAGCTGAAGTTGCGGATGTGCTCCAAATTGGCGCACGTAACATGCAAAATTTCTCGCTCCTCAAGCAAATTGGCAAACAAAGCAAACCAATTTTGCTGAAGCGCGGTATGGCAGCAACGATCGAAGACTGGTTGATGGCAGCAGAGTATATCTTGGCAGCAGGTAACCCCAACGTGATTCTGTGCGAACGCGGTATCCGTACCTTCGATCGACAGTACACTCGGAATGCACTCGATCTATCAGCGATCCCCGTTTTGCGTAAGCTGACTCACTTGCCGATCATGGTCGATCCTAGTCACGGTACGGGCTGGTCAGAGTATGTGCCTTCGATGAGTTTGGCGGCAATCGCGGCGGGGACAGATTCCTTGATGATCGAAGTTCACCCCAATCCCAAGAAAGCAATGTCGGATGGGCCACAATCTCTCACCCCCGAACAGTTCGATCAGGTGATGAAAGATATTAATGTGATGGCAAAACTGATGAATCGTTCAGCAGAGCGCGAACCAGTTCTTGCTTAGCTGAAATTTAACTAGACTAAACCTTCTACGGTATTTTGACCTGCGATCACCCAACCAATGTGTGACGCAGGTATTTTTTTAGCATGGAAATATTCCAGAGCTGGCTCTAGCTGATTTGCGGCAACTACCACTGCCATACCTATACCCATGTTAAAAGTGTTAAACATTTCCAGTCGATCGACACTACCCTGCTGCGCCAACCAATCAAAAATCGGTGGCACTTGCCAACTTTGAGCCAGAATTTCGACCGACTTGCCCTCGCCTAAACAGCGTGGTAAGTTTTCAGGTAGACCGCCGCCAGTGATGTGAGCCAGCCCGTGAATGCCCAATTTCGATCGCAAAGCCTCCAGAATTGGTTTGACATAAATAGTTGTAGGAGTGAGTAAAATCTCGCCTAAAGTTCGATCGCTAGTCTCAGATGAACTTACAGACTGGATCGGTTTGCGCCAATCTAGATCGAGATCGGAAATAATCCGTCGTGCCAAACTAAACCCATTGCTATGCAAACCGCTGCTGGCTAAACCGATCGCAGCATCACCAATCTTGACCTGTGAGCCGTCTAGTAATAATTCTTTCTCGACAATGCCAACACAAAAACCTGCTAAATCATATTCACCTGAGCTATAAAAACCTGGCATCTCCGCAGTTTCGCCACCCAGCAGAGCACAGCCAGCAATCTGGCAACCCTCAGAAATACCTTTAACGACTTCAGCCAATTGGTCTGGTTCGAGTTTGCTAGTCGCTAAGTAATCGAGGAAAAATAATGGTTCTGCGCCTGAAGTCAGGACATCATTCACACACATCGCTACTAAGTCAATGCCGACCGTATCGTGTCGATCGAAAGTTTGAGCAATTTTTAATTTAGTGCCAACACCATCAGTTCCCGACACCAAAACAGGCTGACGATAACCTGTGGGTAATTCAAATAGTCCGCCAAATCCCCCTAGTTCGCCCAGTACACCTGGACGCTTGGTCGCACCGACATAACCGCGAATCTTATCGACAAAAGTTCGCCCCGCTTGAATATCTACACCCGCTTGACGATAATCCATAAAGTAAACATCCAAAAGTCAGGACTCAGGAGCCAAAGCACTTTTACTCGGCTCTCATTGACCTATGAATTTTATCGTCTAACTACTGCTTTTAACGCAAATTCTCGGATGAAATACCCCACCCTGCTACGCTAGGATGGGGTTTCTAAATTCCCATCAAGCAAGGAGTGTTTTTTACGCTTCTTCGAGCCAAG
>JARCMB010000219.1 GCA_030248825.1 Pseudanabaenaceae cyanobacterium MP8IB2.15
AAGAAGTGCAACCAACGCTTGTTGGAGAATGCAATCCCAAAGATTTGGCTCCAGAAACGGTTAGCTGTAACCATGGAGTAGGTTTCTTCAGCTTGGGTGGGGTTGAAAGCTTTGAAAGTGTTGGAGCTAGAACCGTCCCCATCTTCATATAGAGTGTTTTCAACGGTTGCACCGTGAATCGCACAGAGTAGTGCGCCACCGAGGATGCCAGCAACGCCCATCATGTGGAAGGGGTTGAGTGTCCAGTTGTGGAAACCTTGCAAGAACAGAATGAAACGGAAAATGCCAGCTACGCCGAAGCTAGGAGCAAAGAACCATCCAGACTGACCCAGTGGGTACATCAAGAACACTGAAACGAATACAGCGATTGGGCCAGAAAAGGCGATCGCGTTATAAGGACGAATACCAACTAGGCGGGAGATTTCAAACTGACGCAGCATGAAGCCAATCAGAGAGAAAGCACCATGGAGAGCCACAAATGTCCACAATCCACCAATTTGGCACCAACGGGTAAAATCACCTTGAGCTTCAGGCCCCCACAAAAGTAGGAGGGAGTGTCCCATGCTCAGGGCTGGGGTAGAAACTGCGGCGGTCAGGAAGTTAGCACCTTCGAGGTAGCTAGAAGCAAGACCGTGAGTGTACCAAGAAGTAACGAAAGTATTTGCGGTGAAGAAGCCACCGATCGATAAGAAAGCAGTAGGGAACAGTAACAATCCGCTCCAACCTACGAATACAAAACGATCGCGCTTCAGCCAGTCATCGAGTACGTCGAACACGCCTCTCTCTGCTTGCTGGGAACGACCCATAGCAATTGTCATAACTAGGTTCCTCTAAATCTATAAAAAAATGATTTGGGACGATGATGAATTAGCTCAGTTAACGAGATTTATTAATGAACTCGATTAATGAACTATTCGTTCCTAACGGGTGTTTTTGCTTGAAGCTGCTGGATGCCAAGAAGTTACAAAAGTACATCTCGCCACCGCAATCGACAAGACCTATACCTAAATAGTACAAATTTACAGCATGAAAAAATTCAGCCGAACCAATTGTCTAACCAGGAAGCCTGAACTAAATTATGAGCCTATTAGTTAAAGTCACTTGCAGTAGCTTTGCTAATAAAGAACTTAATTTAGGCAGCCATGCGGAAGCCAAAAAAGTATTTAGGTATTCATTTTGACATAAGCCTTATGACAAGCTTAACACATCTTAACAGATCTTAACAGATGGTCTCAAGCCCTTAATATTATCTTTTGCCAATGTGTTCGCAAGTGCTTTCACTAGTGCATTTGTGATTTGAGTCTAGATAAATAAAGTTAGTTCTAAATTTCGCCAATCTGAGCTAATTCTGGCTCAATACCTTTGGATAAAGCAGATATAGGAATTAAAATCGTCATGCCTTCTTTGGCAACTACTGCCCCAGAAAATTTTGCTTTTGCTTGCTCGGCAGTTCGATCGAGGTGGTCATCATCATGCAAAGGATCGTGGTGATAGATCACAAGATTTTTGACGTTAGCGGCTTCAGCCAGCTTGATTGCCTCTTGCCAAGTGGAATGTCCCCAGCCAACTTTAGAGGAAGTCTTTGACGAGTATTCTTCATCACTATAGGTAGCGTCAATAATCAGCACATCAGCATTACGAGCTAAATGCACTAAGTTTCGATCGATCTTGTCGGCGAAATGCTCAGTATCGGTAGCATAAACTGCGGATCGATCGCCACAACTCACTCGATAGCCTGTGGCCTCGCCTGGATGATTGAGCTGACCTGCCTCAACAATCACACCATTACCTAAATCGATCTTTTTCCCCACTTCAACATTATGGAAATTTAGAGAGGATGCCATCACGCGCAGTGGTACGGGGAAATTAGGGTGGAGCATCTGATCTTCGAGGCGTTCTTGGATTGTGGCCCCGTTAGGAGCGACTTTGCCATAGATATCGAATCGGTTGCCCTTAATAAAAGCTGGCGTAAAAAACGGAAATCCTTGGATATGATCCCAATGGCTGTGGGTAAAAAATATACTTGCCTCTACAGGCATTTCTTTCACCATTTGCTGCCCTAGGACTCGTAAGCCAGTTCCACCATCAAATACAATTCGTTTGCCGTGACATCGCATTTCTACGCATGGTGTATTGCCACCGTAGCGCACCGTACTGACTCCTGGGGTGGCTATGCTACCTCTTACACCCCAGAAATGAATTGAGAATTGGTCATTGGGAATGGACATCAGTAAAAGCTATGGTAGAGCGGTTTATGTTCGTAGGCTTTTAAGCTAAGTCTCAAATTAAGCTTTAAGCCGCTAATCAGGTAATTATTTAATTATCATAATGATCACATAATCATCAATTATTTAGAGGTTTTTTAGCAGTGACTTCGATCACAGATCAGGTAGCTCATAACAAATTTCCGCTTCTAGATGGCAGGTCTGAACCCGAAGCATTTCCAGAAAGAATCATGCTCTCTGTGAAGGGGATGAAATGTGCGGGTTGTGTGGCAGCGATCGAAAAGCGATTGCTAGCGTGTGAATCAGTCAAAGCAGCAAGTGTGAATTTGATCACATCACAGGCAAATGTGGTCTACGAGACTGGGATAGAGAGAGATTTGTTAGCGGCAAGATTGATCGAATCGATCGAATCGGCGGGTTTCTCGGCAGAGATCGGATCGCGACGGGTTAAGTCAACGCCAACACCTGAACAAAGAAATAGTGATGAGCGTAATTTAAACCAAGATCTAATCTGGGCGGTGACGTTAATCTGTCTGGCGATTTTGGGGCATCTTGGCCCGATGGGAGTGTTGACGCTGCCGATCCTTAGCAATATGACCGCGCATTGGGTCATCTCGTCGATCGCTCTACTGTTGCTGGGTCGAGAGATTTGGTGGGATGGGCTAAAAGGTTTGTGGTATCGCCATCCGAATATGAATTCTCTCGTGGGCATGGGCACGATCTCAGCCTACGGTGCTAGCACGGTGGCTTTGTTTCAGCCACAACTCGATTGGCATTGTTTCTTTGAAGAGCCAGTGATGTTGCTGGGATTTGTGTTGTTGGGTCGCGCCCTAGAGCAACGAGCTAGAGGAAAAGCTTCGGCGGCAATTCATGCCTTAATCAGCTTGCAGCCTGATGTGGCACGCTTAGTTGTGGGAGATACGCAGATCTCGATCGATGTAGAGGATGTCCAGATCGGCGATCGAGTATTGGTCTTACCTGGTGAAAAGATTCCTGTGGATGGTGCGGTGATTGTTGGCACATCAAGTGTGGACGAGTCAATGCTGACA
>JARCMB010000220.1 GCA_030248825.1 Pseudanabaenaceae cyanobacterium MP8IB2.15
GTGCATGAAAATATCGGCTTTGTGATTGCGACAGATATGGGAATCTGGTCGGGACATCCCGAAAAAGTTTTGGGCGTAAGAGCGGAGTGGGCCGAGAAATATCCCAACACCCATCTAGCTTTAGTCAAAGCATTATTAGAAGCCTGTCAGTTCTGCGATCCAATGCCAAATCGCGAACAGGTTTTGAAAGTTATTTGTCAACCTAAATATCTCAATGCCGATTCTGTCTACGTGCGTCCAGGCTTTGCGGGGGTATACCGTACTGGCACAGGTGATTCGCTCTATCTCCAAAATTTCAATCAATTTCTGGTCGATAATGCGCCGATGAGAAGCGAACAACTTTGGATTCTTGCCCAAATGGATCGGTGGGCAATTCTACCATTCCCGCGTGATTATGAGACCGTGATCGATCGACTTTTGGATATCGATACCTATAGACAAGCTGCCGAGCAACTAGAAATCCCAATTTCATCCGAGCTGATGTTGCCAATTACGCTCGTAGATGGCAGTGTCTTCGATCCCAAGCAACCATCTCCTTTTGCCATGATCGCTTAATCAATTGCTTAACCAATCAATATTACTCTCATCCTAATTTTTAATTTCTTATGCCCAGTTTCACAAAAACACTTTGTCCCTACTGCGGTGTTGGCTGTGGCTTGGAAGTTGTCGATAAAGCTATCGATCAAGGTCAGGAAGATAGTTCGCCAGCTAGCAAATACAAAGTGCGTGGCGATCGAACTCATCCTTCTAGTTTGGGTGCAGTCTGTGTAAAAGGCGCAACCGTAGCTGAGGCATTGGATCGCGATCGATTACTTTATCCAATGTGGCGCGATACGCTCGACCAACCATTTCAACGAGTTAGTTGGGATCGGGCTTTGAGTCGAATTGCGACCCGAATCCAGAGTTCGATCGAGACGCATGGCACAGACTCGATCTGTATGTATGGTTCGGGACAACTCCAGACTGAGGATTATTACGTTGCCCAAAAACTACTCAAAGGCTGCTTAGGTACGAATAATTTTGACTCCAATTCGCGGTTGTGTATGTCTTCGGCGGTGTCGGGTTATATGCAGAGTTTTGGCGCGGATGGGCCACCTTGTTGCTATGAAGATTTGGATCTGACCGACTGTGCCTTTCTGATTGGCACTAATACGGCTGAATGCCATCCGATTGTGTTTAACCGTCTGCGGAAACACCATAAACGCAACAGCAATGTCAAACTGATCGTGGTCGATCCGCGCCGCACCCAGACCGCCGAAGTTGCAGATTTGCATCTAGCAATTCATCCTGGTACGGATATCGATCTGATGAATGGGATTGCTCACCTATTAGTGCGAAATCACAAAATCGATCCTGAGTTTATCGCGCAATATACCAACGGTTTCTCTACCTACGTTGACACGATCCAGCACTATCCGCCCGATCTCGTCGCCAGTAAGTGTGGCATTTCGATCGAAGATTTAGAAACCGCCGCGACCTATTGGGGCAATAGCGATCGAGTCCTATCGCTCTGGTCAATGGGAGTGAATCAATCTTCGGAAGGCACAGCCAAGGTATGTACGATCGTTAACCTCCACCTGATGACGGGTCATATTGGTAAACCTGGGGCGGGGCCGTTTTCGCTTACAGGACAGCCAAACGCGATGGGTGGTAGGGAATCGGGCGGGCTGGCGCATATTCTGCCTGGCTATCGATCGGTCAAGAATGGGCAACATCGATCGGAGTTGGAAAAATTCTGGCAACTCCCATCTGGACAAATTTCGCCCCATCCAGGACGTGATGCTTGGGAAATCGTCACTGGGCTAGAAGCAGAAGAAGTCAAAATGCTCTGGATCGTAGCAACAAATCCTGCGGTCAGTATGCCCGATCTAAATCGCACTAAAGCGGCCCTGCGTCGATCGCCATTTACCGTATACCAAGAAGCCTACTACCCCACCGAAACTGCCGAATATGCTCATATGTTGCTGCCTGCGGCGCAGTGGGGTGAAAAAACAGGCGTAATGACTAACTCGGAACGCTACGTGACGCTCTGTCAGGCTTTTCGTCAACCTCCAGGCGAAGCCAAAGCCGACTGGGAAATCTTTGCTGAGATCGGGCAGCGTTTGGGGTTTACTGGCAAGTTTGATTTTGCCGATGCCGCCGCCGTCTATGCCGAATTTGTCGAACTCACGCTCGATCGACCATGCGACCAATCGGGTCTCAGTCACAAACTGCTCGAAACTGGCCCAATCCAATGGCCCTGCCCCAAAGAATCAGGCGTGCAGGATTCAGGTTCGACTTCAGGTTCGACTTCAGGCTCAAAAAGGCTCTACACTGACTTCAAATTCCATACACCCGATCGACGTGCCAACTTTGCGGCTTATCACTCGCGTGGACTAGCAGAGCCACCCGATCGCGAGTATCCCTATGTGCTCACGGTCGGCAGGCTTTACGGACACTGGCATACCCAAACCCGCACGGGCAGAATTGCTAAAATTCGGGCCATGTACCCACAGCCATCGATCGAAATCCATCCGCGTGATGCCGAGCCTCTGGGGATTAAAAGTGATGACTGGGTAGAAGTTCGATCTCGTCGGGGCAAAACGAGTTTTACTGCGCTGGTGACGAAGTCGATCGCGCCAGGTACGGTGTTTGTGCCGTTACACTGGGGCGCACTCTGGGCCGATGATGCTGAAGCCAATGCTCTTACCCATCATCAGTCCTGTCCCGATTCACTTCAACCAGAGCTTAAAGCTTGTGCTGTAAATATTTCAGTAAAATTTCCGTAAAAATGATGTTGTTCACCTTTGAAGCTGATTTCGTTGATTCTCTGCGCTGTATCCCCATGCAGGTTAGGTTCAAATTGGATACTTGTGGGATCAAGCTCAAGTTAATTCAATGGCATCAGTTCAGCCAGAAAGAACGTCAGATCCTAGTCGATCTATCTTGCGCCAATGCCGAAGAGATCGTTACCTACAGAGAACTCCTGCGTTATTGGGTACTTAAATATAGCGATGAACCTGCGATCGATCTGTCGATCGATCCAAATCCTGTCTGGTTCGAGATCGGCCAAATTCCCCTCGAAGTCCAAACTCAGTTAACCGAACATAAAGCAGCACTCGATCTGAGTGACTGGGTAAAGATGACTCCGCTTCAGCGTTTTGCCCTAATTAAGCTTAGTCGTTCCGATCATGAAAACCATAACCTTCTGCCTGCTTTAGCTGAGTTTAAATTAGGTCTGAAGTGACTTCTCCCGACGCTGACTCTACGAGTA
>JARCMB010000221.1 GCA_030248825.1 Pseudanabaenaceae cyanobacterium MP8IB2.15
CCACTGAGATTTGCGCCGCTAAGGTTTGCGCCACTGAGGTTTGCCCCCCGCAGATTCGCCCCACGTAGATTGGCGTAGATCAAATCGGCTTTGCTAAAGTTAGCTTCTCTGAGGTCAGCACCATCGAAATTGGCATAGATTAGATCGGAACTACTGAGATTAGAACTGCTTAAATTAGCTCCACTCAAATTAGCGTTCCTAAGAATGGTTTCCCTCAGATCGGCTCCCTTAATCTCAGTCTCGATCAAGTTGGCGCAGCGCAGATTTGCTCCAACTAAATAAGCCCCACTCATGTCTGCACCGTTGAGATTAGCCCCGATCAAATACGCGCCGATCAGATTTGCGTAAACTAGTTCGGTGGAACATAGATTTGCTTCTCTCAAATCAGCACTACTAAGGTTTGCACCATTCAAGCTAGCATTTTCTAAGTCGGCACTGCTGAGGCTGGCGTACATCAATTCAACATTCTCTAGGTAGCAACCCCGACAGATTTTAGTTTTGAGTAGCTGTTGCCTAGGTATCATAGCTGGTATTCCCCGCGATGCTAGATTCAAGCCTAGCCTATTCCCTTCATACTAATTATTCTACCCAGTTAATGGTTGTCACTGACTATGCCTTTTGGATCAGTTGTGAATATTTACTGATTTAACATACCGATCGATCGAATCGCTATAGGCTGGTTCGGAGTTAAGAAAGCCATTGTTGTGATCGCCCGTAGTCTGCACAAATTCTTTCGGTTCATTGGCAGCCGCAAAAAGTGACTTGCCATGATGGAAGGGAATAACCTCATCATCGGGACTGTGCATAATCAGGATTGGGCGATGAATCTGCGATATCCGAGCCAAGCTGTCATAGGAAAACTTTGAGATCAGGCGAATTGGGATATAGGGATAGATTTCGGCGGCTCGATCGTTTAGGGAAGTAAAAGTTGCGGCGAGGATCAACCCACCTGGTTGTTTTTTGGCGGCAATATATGTGGCGATCGCCCCACCTAAAGATTCACCATAGACAATAATCTGATTAGCGGGAATTTTTTTGGTCACAGTGAGATATTCCCAAGCTGCCTCCACGTCGGCATAGGTTCCAGCTTCTGTCGGCTCGCCTTTGCTCTCGCCAAACCCACGATAATCAAATATGAAGGTAGCTAAACCTAAGCGATGAAAATTTTGGATGTAATCGAGGCGGTGACCAATATTGCCAGCATTGCCATGACAATAAAGGATAACTCCTTTACCAGTGGGGGCATCACCTTGGGCTGGCACAAACCAAGCTGATAGCAATATCCCATCTTGAGTGGTTAAGTTTACAGGCTCATAATCTAGATTGACTTGCTGAGGATTATCCTGTAAGCCCACTGTTGGGAAGTAAACCATGCGTGATTGATTAAAATACAACACCACGACTAATCCAATGTAAGCCAGAACTAGAATCCTCAGAACTGAGAAACCAATGTTCTGCCACAATTTGCTCATAGATTTCTATATCGATCGACAAATTAAATATATCAGAGCTATACCTGTTCGATCGACTGGACATCTTGTAGCAATTAGGCGGTTTACAAACTGGCAGTGCAAAAGTCAGACTTTTCTGCTAAAACATTGGTTGGTGGCTGGACAAATTGAGAGTGCAGAATGGGATTGGAATGCTAAAACAAAATCATCGAGCTTGGGTAGAAATCGACCTAGCGGCAGTTAAACATAATGTGCGGCAGTTAAAGCAATTGCTGGCTCCAAGCACAGAGTTAATGGCAGTGGTAAAAGCTGATGCCTATGGTCATGGCTGTATCGGTGTGAGTCAGGCAGCTTTAGAATCGGGGGCAACGTGGTTGGGCGTGGCGACGATTCCTGAGGGGATTCAACTCCGCAATGCTGGCATTACTGCGCCGATCGTGATTTTAGGTGCAACGAATAGTTCTGATGAGATTGGCACGATCGCCGAATATCGACTTCAGCCCACCATCTGCAATCCCAAGCAAGCGTTAGTTTTTCATGAAGTCCTGCTAGAGAAGTCTGCGGCTAAGTTACTCGAAAAATTACCAGTCCACCTCTCGATCGATACGGGGATGTCGCGTCTGGGAACCAACTGGCAATCGGCGGTGGAATTTGTGCGTTTAGTGCAGAGCTTACCGCAGTTAGAAATTGCTAGTGTTTATTCGCATCTCGCCACGGCTGACGATCGAGACCAGTCGATCTTAAGGTTGCAACAACAACGATTTGAGCAGGTGATTGCCGATCTAAAAGTGGCTGGGATCGATCCACCGCGCCTACATCTATGCAATTCGGCAGGAATGCTAACCGATCGACAGCTACATTACGATCTGGTGCGCCCAGGACTGGCTCTGTATGGTCTTTATCCCGCGCCACACTTGCGAACATCTGTCGATTTGCGTCCAGTCATGCAAGTCAAAGCTAGGATTACGCAGGTCAAATCGATCGAAGCTGGAACAGGCGTGAGTTATGGGCATTCCTTCCACGCTGCTCAGGATATGAGAATTGCTACGGTGGCGATCGGCTATGCTGACGGCATTCCACGCGGTTTATCAAATCAGATCTCTGTGGCACTGCACGGCAAAATCATCCCCCAGATTGGCACAATTACGATGGATCAGACGCTGATCGATGTTAGTGCTGTTCCTGATGCTGAGGTTGGTGATGTTGTCACTTTTTTGGGTCATGCTGAATTAAGCCCAGATTTAAATGTAGACAAATGGGCAGAAATCCTAGGGACAATCTCGTGGGAAATTCTCTGCGGTTTCAAGCACCGTTTGCCAAGGATTTGTATCAATCAACCCGATCTAGTAAGCTATCAAGCAATCTCAAAGTAATCTTAAAGTAATCACCATGTCAGAACATTCCAGTCAATCGATTCCCGAAATTGGGGTAAAAGAACTCGCTAGCCTGATCGCCAACGATCTCGATCGATCGATCCAACTAATTGATGTGCGCGAACCAGATGAAATTGCGATCGCCCATGTCGATGGTTTTACCGATTTACCTCTGAGCCAGTTCCAAACATGGTCTGCTTCAATCCACACAGACTTCGATCGACACGCTGAAACTCTGGTGATGTGTCATCACGGCATGAGATCGGCGCAGATGTGTCAGTGGTTGATCAATCAAGGCTTTACTAATGTCAAAAACATCAGAGGTGGGATTGATGCCTACAGCGATCTAGATCCAAGTATGGCAAGGTATTAAGCAACTAGGCAAAGTTGGGACGGGCTTGGGACATGAAATGTCTTTGCGAACTCATCTCTGGTTCACCTTCAGACGCATGACGTTGGATGTATGTACCATCGGACTGTAAATCCCAAGCCTGACGATTATCCACCATGATGATGTCGAGGATTTGCTTGAGGTCTTTGACTAGTGATGGTTCTTCGATCGGGGCAATCACTTCAACTCTGCTGTCAAGATTGCGCGGCATCCAGTCAGCACTGCCGATGAATACTTCTTCGTTCCCACCATTGGTGAAGTAAAAGATGCGCGAGTGTTCCAGAAACCGCCCAATAATGCTGAGCACTCGAATATTTTCGCTCAAACCCATTACACCAGGACGTAAGCTGCAAACTCCTCGCACAATCAAGTCGATATTCACGCCAACTTTAGAGGCTTCATAGAGTAAATTAATAACCTCTGGATCGACCAGCGAATTGACCTTAACGATGATGTAAGAGGGATATCCAGCTTTTTGATGTTCGATCTCACGTTGAATTAGGCTAACGATTCGATCGCGCATATTCACAGGTGCGACCCAGAGTTTGCGATATTCTTTTTGGCGAGAGTATCCCGTCAGAAAGTTAAATAAATCACTCAGATCGGCTCCTAACTCTTCACGATAGGAGAATAAACCAAGGTCGCTATAAAATCTTGCGGTTTTAGGATTGTAATTGCCTGTACCGATGTGGACATAGCGCACGATTCGATCGCCTTCTTGGCGCACGACTAGAGATGTTTTGGTGTGAGTCTTAAGTTTGGGTAGTCCGTAGACCACATGCACACCAGCATCTTCCAGCTTTCTCGCCCATGAAATATTATTCGCTTCATCAAATCTCGCTTTGATTTCCACTAGCACTGCCACTTGCTTCCCATTTTCGGCAGCCGCGATCAGGGCATGGACGATTGGCGAGTCACCTGAAGTCCGATACAATGTCTGTTTGATTGCCAACACATCTGGATCGCGGGAGGCTTCTTCGATAAATCTCTGCACCGACTCCGTAAATGAGTGATACGGATGATGCACGAGAAAATCACCTTCGCGAATGATATCGAAAATATTCGTATAGGTATCTTCAACCACATGCTTTTTGATCCGAGGATGACGGGTGGAACGCCAAGGCTGGTCTTTATATTGTGGTAAAGGTAAGCCAGCAATCTGCATCAAATCACCAAGGTCAACTAGCCCATGAATATCATAAACATCCTCTTCTTGGATGCCCAGTTGTCGAATTAAACTGCTACGGACTAATGCTGGGGCTCGATCGCTAATCTCCATCCGCACAACTGGCCCAAATCTTTGACGGCGCAACTCCGCTTGCAGAGCTGAAATTAGGTCGTCAGCCTCTTCGGTGTCGATATCCAATTCGGCATCACGGGTAATGCGGAAAGGATAGTATTCTTTAATCGACATCCCAGGAAAGAGAGAATTGAGATTATGCGCGATTACCTGTTCCAATGGGATAAAAGTAAAATCTTTAGCCCCATCAATTGGCACGAATCTGGGCAGATCGGGAATTTTGACCCGCGCAAAGTGTTCTTCTCCTGTTTCATCATCTGAGATCGTCACAGCTAGACTGAGACTGAGATTAGAAATGTACGGAAAAGGATGTCCAGGATCGATCGCTAGAGGGGTGAGAATGGGAAATAACTTATGCTGGAAGTATTGCTCTAAATGCTTTTTCTGCTTTAAGTCGAGGTCATTGTAGTCAAGGATATGAATACCAGCTTCAGCTATTTCGTGGCGGAGAAAATCTTCAAAACATTGATGTTGTTTGAGCACTAATGGCAGCAATGCTTCGCGAATGGCTTTGTACTGAATTTCAGGATTGAGTCCATCATCCGTAAGTGGGATGGGTTGTTCCTTCGCCCAGTTCAAATTGCGCTTTACACCTGCAACTCGCACCATGAAGAACTCATCGAGATTAGTGCTAAAGATCGAAAAGAACTTGACCCGCTCCAATAACGGTGTGCGCGGATCGAGTCCTTCATGCAAAACTCTCTGGTTAAAAGCAACCCAACTAGTTTCACGATTAAAAAAGTGCTCAGGCTTACATTCCTTCGACACAGGTTTAGCAGCAACGATCTTTCTAGCTCTAGGCATATGGGGCGAATCTACTCTAATAGCTGTTATTTTCTAGGGATTTTGGTATCCTCTGCTCAAATTTAAGCATTTCTTTGAGCTGAAAGATATAACGCAGAATACATTTGGGCAATTAAGCTACTTTGCTAGACTGGTCGCTAGGGCATCAAGATCGAGTGGGATGGCGGTATCGATCGAAGTCAGAATCGATCGATCTGACTCAGAAAAACCCTCAAACGCTTGTTGTTGGCTAGCAAGTAGGTCGGTAGTAGCATCGGCAATATCATTATTTGCCGCAGTTCGATCGCTTAATCGCTGTTTGATTAGATCCAGTTCGGTATGGCAATAGATGATCTGGATCGGGATGTGATGGGTAGTAGCTTGGTCGATCGCTTCGGTACGCAAAGCTGTTCGATCGTACTTGGCATCAAGGATGACATTAAAACCTTTGCTGGCAAGCAATACCCCGATTTCCCATAGCCTGCTGTAAGTCTTGGCAGTCATTTCGGGCGTGTAGATCGCGTCGCCACCACGTTGCATGAGGTCAATTCCCGCTAGATGTTTACGGATCGCATCAGAACGCAGGTGAATCGCATCGATCCGTTGGGCTAATTCACGCGCTACGGTACTTTTGCCCGAACCCGACAACCCCGACATCAAGATCAGCTTGCCTTGTGATGGTTTGGTATATTCCCACGCCATTTTGTAGTAAGCCGCCGCTTCAGTTTTAGCTCGATCCTTGACAGGTTGAGGAATCCCAGGATCATCGAGTAGAAACGAAGTCACCTTGGCACGAATGTAGGCACGCATACTGCAATACAAAGGTAATAGCGGTACGGCGTTGTAATCTCCTGTTTGCTCCAAATAATTATTCAGGAAAGCATTAGCCAAATCTCTCCTACCGCGATATTGCAAATCCATCAGCAGAAATGCCGCGTCATAGATCGCATCACTATTCCGAAATGGTTCATTAAATTCGATGCAATCAAAGATTTGAATTTTGTCCTCATACACACAAATATTCTTTAAATGCAAGTCGCCATGACATTCTTTGACCTTACCTTGAGCAATTCGATCGACAAATAATTCGGCATTTTCAGCAAAGAATTTTTCGGTATATTCGCGTGTTCGATCGAACTGTGCTTGAGTTTGAGCAAGTCCAATATATTTCACTGTATGTTGATAGTTATCCTCGGCTACAGCCCTGACCGCATCTTTCGTACCGAAGCTAGATATGTGCTCACTGGTTGCAGCGTGTTGATGGAAATTAGCTAATTGTTTACCAATATCAATTACCTGATCGATCGTCAGTTTATTCTGTTCAAACAAGTTAATCAGCAAGTTTGATTGAGGGAATTGTAACATTTGAATTGCATATTCTACTGGCTCACTATTACTAATAATGTTAGGGCTGACATCAAAACCAAACTTTCGATCGACTTCAGTAATTGGCAAAATCTGCAAATACAAATCTGGAGCTAATCGCCGATTTAATCGCAGTTCTTCCTGACAGAAAAACTGCCGTTTCTCTAACGTCGAAAAATCCAGAAACCCAAAATTCATTGGCTTTTTGACTTTGTAGGCATACTTCCCTGTGAGTAAGACAAAAGATATGTGTGTTTGTATTAGCTCAATCTCTTGCGTAACTTTATGTGGGTAAAAGTCAGGCGAGAGCATCTGTTCGATCAAAGGAGGTAGTATGGCAGTCATGTTTAGAGTTATAGCTGAGGCAATATCTTGGCAAAATCATTTTAGCTTGATTGGGCTGAGCAAGTCGATCGAGCATAAACCTTGGATCACCTTGGCATCGATCGAACCCCAAAAACTACCCTACAATCAACATGGGTATACCCCTATAGATTAACTTATATGGCTTATAGTGACTTTTCCCTGTCTCGCGTTCGGGAGATGTTTGGGCTAGTTTTAGAGGAGCCAAAAAGTCTGTTTCTCGACATTTTACCGACTCCAGCTAGCGATTATCTGCTGACCGCTCTTGATGAAAATCTGGCCCTTGCTACAGCGATCAATACCGAAAAAGCTCGATCGGAACTGGTGATTGCGCCTGTGCTATTGGAAGTCCGTCGCCAACTGAATTACGAAATCGGTTTTTTCTCTGGTACGGAATTCAATATCGATCCCACACAGGGTTTAACGGGTAACTGTGACTATATTCTCAGTGCGATCAAGGATTCCTATGAGGTTCGATCGCCTGTACTGATGTTGGTAGAAGCAAAGAATGAAAATATTAAAGCTGGCTTGGGACAATGCGCCGCAGAGATGATCGCAGCTCAACTGGTAAATACTAAGGCTGATTTAGTGAATCGATCGGTGTATGGCTGCGTTACAACAGGGACAGATTGGAAGTTAAGGTTATGCGATCGCAGGCTCGCAATCGATCAGCGCGATTATTTCATCAATGAAGTGTCTTCGATCCTCAGCATTCTCTTGCTACCCTTCCAGCAACTACAGTAGAGCTAAAATCCCGATCGATTAATTTTTGGCAGAGAAGCTTGTTAATATTATTGGATGATCGATACTAAACCAAAGTTTAACAACTCCTTAGCCGCAATCGTCGAACACCTAGCGGCAGGCGGAGCATTGCTACCTGAATCGTCACAGAATGTCATGGAAGTAGTTGGCGTACTCAAAAGTTATGGCTTTGTGCTGGATGCTTATTGGCAGAATCTGATTTATATTGCCGACGAGCAGTTTCTTGTACTTTTTCCCTTTTTTAAATATTTGAATGGTGATGTTTCCCCCAACAGGCTGATAAAACACTGGTGGCACGATCGAATTAATTTCGAGTTTGCCGAGTACTGCATGAAGGCGATGTTTTGGCATGGCGGTGGTGGTTTAGATCGCTATCTCGACTCGGAGGAGTTTACACAACTGGCACAACTGGCAATTCAAGCCAAAATTAAGGGCAATTTATTCGTGCGGGGCATCGATCGATTGTTTCCTGACTTCTTGCTCGAACAAGTCCGACAAATGTGTTATTAC
>JARCMB010000222.1 GCA_030248825.1 Pseudanabaenaceae cyanobacterium MP8IB2.15
ACTCAGCTTCATTGCTTCCATAAGAGTTACCCAGAACTTATACCTTTTATCTTCTGGGATCTCTATTACCTTGTCAAAATTTGAATTTGCAATTGCTGGTGTCGGGAGGATGTCACGCTGGATAATCACACTTCATTATAGAATTGTTACAATAGTTAAAGCTGAACAATTCACTAGAGGATAAACACAATGGCATTTGAGCTTCCATCATTGCCCTACGCTCAAGACGCTCTGGAGTCATCAGGGATGTCGGCACGCACACTTGAGTACCACTACGGCAAGCATCATGCCGCTTACGTTGCTGCCCTCAACAATCTGGTCAAAGACACAGAACTAGCTGACAAAACACTTGAAGAAATCATCAAAGTCACGTACAAAGATACCCCCAAAGCTGGAATCTTCAACAACGCCGCTCAAGTCTGGAATCACACCTTTTACTGGAACGGAATCAAACCCAACGGTGGTGGCACTCCCACTGGCGATCTAGCCGCAAAAATTGATGCTAGCTTCGGTAGCTTAGACAAATTCAAAGAAGAGTTTAAAGCTGCTGGGGCAACCCAATTTGGTAGTGGTTGGGCTTGGCTGATCAAAGATGGCAACATGCTAAAAATTGCTAAGTCACCTAACGCCGAAAACCCGATCGCATACGGGCAGATTCCTCTGCTCACAATGGATGTCTGGGAACATGCTTACTACCTAGACTTTCAAAACAGCCGCCCTAACTTCATGCAAAACTATGTCGATCACCTAATCAACTGGGATTTTGTCGCGCATAATCTCGCTGCTGCTTAGTAGCAATCCAGATAGAAAATACAAATAAAAAGGACAGGCTTACAGCCTGTCCTTTTTTGTGATTTTGACTGATAATACCTAAACTTTTGCTAGCAATAGTTCTTTTAGTGGTGACCAAGTAACCTCTCTACCACTACCAACTTCAATCACAATTTTGACTCTTGCATCTTGACCAGGTAACTGGCTAATCACGTTTAACTCTTCTCTAGAGAGAAACTTGCCTTCACCCAGCCAGACTACTAAACCTTTTGATTTGGCAGGTAAACTAGCCAGCCGCAATTGAATCTGAGGTGGAATAAAATAAGTTCTGATTGCTGTCTTACCCAAGTGAGCCGGTCTAACACCATGTACTCCTGTCAGATAGCTAGAAACATCACCCAAACCACGCGCACTTATATTCAGCACATCGTAGCCAGCAGCTCGAACTCGGCGCTGATATCGTCCCTCATAGCCGCCCTCTGGCGGTGTATACATCGCCAAAGCACCAGCTTTTTCTAAATCTTGAACAATTTTGTTACCTGCAATCAGTGGCATATTTAGTAATTTTTTCTAAAGAATCTTAGTGGCAGAACTAATCTAGGACTAAACATAAATATCAGGCAATGGGACTGGGCGGATTTGAACCGCCGACCTAGCGCTTAGGAGGCACTTGCTCTATCCAACTGAGCCACAGCCCCATCTTGCCCGATCGAGACCTGAATCTCAAACTCAAGTATAGAGCCTCCAATGCCCCAGAACCATTCAAATTTCCATTCGATCGCCTGAACAATACTCTATGATTTTGATCCACCCAAATGTTGATTTGCAGATCATGCAAATCAACATTTGGGACTGGTTCCGTTGGATGAGATAAATAACTCAAAACACTTGAAATATATAGGTCACAGCCATTTTGGGGATAAGCCACCAAAATCCTTACCCTAAAAGGGTTTCATCGATTATTCCCATGCAACGGAACCAGTGCCGATCTCAACTATGTCAGTTGTTTGCCATCAAATGACTTACCTTGCGGAGATTTTCTTATGTTTTGCAGATTCAGCCAGCCCACACCGAGCATCACCAGAAATACGCCGACAAGCTGAGAGATATCTAATCGATCGCCCACGATCGAGAAAGCTAAGAGAGTGGTTAAAACTGGTCCGATCGCGCTAATTAATGATGACTGTGCCGCTCCCAAGAGCTGAATCCCAAAATTGGTAAATAGATAGCCACCGATTGTTGTCAGGGCAATTAAAATACACATGAAGAATAAGCTAGGGGTCATGAGCAGTAATGAAGGCGCGAAGAATGGAATAGTCAGGCAAGCTAAAGCGAAGATTAAAGTGAAGTTAATTGCCGTAAAGGAAACAGGATTGATTTCTTTGAAACACGCGCCCGAAACTATGACATAACAGGCAAACGTCACAACAGAAGTAATTGCGGAGATCGTGACCCCGATGTCTGGTTGGGCGGTGACTCTACCAAATAGATTAATCGTTAAGATGATGCCAAGATAAATCACGGCAATATCCAACCAGCATTGCCAACTGGGACGATAGCCATACAGGAACCAGGCTAATAAAACTGTGATTGTGGGAAAGACAAAAAATAATGTCGTGACTAGAGCGGGTTTGATCAGAGATAGAGAAATAATAATTGAGACAAAAGAAACAAATAGCAACATTGCAGAGACAGCAACTCTGGCAAGGAGACCCCGCTTTTTGGGATTGAGCAGTTGTTGCACATCTTTTTCCAGAAGTCCCGATCGAAGGCGACTGGCAATCAACCACATAAAAGGTGTCACCAATAGCATTCTGATCCATAGCAGCATCAGGGAGTTGCTGATTCCAATATCAATCAGACCGCTAAATTTGAAACTACCAAAGATCATTAAGTCTTTGGCAAAGATAATCCGAAAGAACACGTTTTGCAGCGATAAGACTACCGAAGCCAACATCACATAGATAAATCCCTTCAGTGTCTTGCTGGGTTCAGTCTGATTCGCAGGATGAATGGGCTTGACAATTGTAGTTTTTGGTTGAAATGCTTGCAGATCTCGATCGAAGGCAAGATTACCATTTGTGTATCCATTCGCTTGAGGCATCGTCTGGCTCTGTGTCTGGCTCTGTCCCATAGTTTGAGCAGAGTATGAGCCATTTGGGACTTGAGTTGAAGTCCGATCCAACTGCGTGTTCAGTTTTTCGACTAGAGCCGCTAGTAGCATTTCTCCTTGCTGTCTCTGACTATGCATTCGCAGCATTTGCCGATCGAGGTCTTGCTGATAGCTGTCAATATCGCGCTGTAAAGCTTGAAAAGTCGTCCTGAGTGTGCCATCAAGATTCAGTATCAGGTGATCGAAAGTATCGGAATATTCAGTTGAGGCCTTTGACTCAGATGCATTGAGATTAGCTCTGAGGTGAACAGCGATTGCTTGAGCTAGTTGCTCGATCCACTGTTGGCGTTGAATTTCCTGTTGATTTAGTCCTTGCTGGGTGACGAGTTGCACCTCGACTTCATTTCTTTGGAGTTGTAACCGTTTAATGTCATCGGTCAGGGAATTTTTTTGGGCTTGCAAAGTCACGATTTCGCGGCTCAGCTTCCCCAGCAAATTAGCACGCAAATCTGCCAGATCCCTCTTGATGCCTGCAAGCTCTTGATCGTATGGAGTAGTGGCGGGATCTTTCATGGACTTAACAATTTGCCTGATTTAGATCTTCTGAACTTGACAACTAGCTAAAGGTAATACCATGTTTTGCAACTTTTTGTCGGTTATTTTAAATGCTCGATCGACTAGGGTGAATTAACCGATCGCCAGTGGGCTGGAAATATTGCTATATATGCCTTCTAACATCAATCCATATTCCAATCCTTCGATTAAGGCTTGATAGGATGCGGCGATGATATTTTCCGATACTCCCACTGTAGTCCACCTTTGTGTCCCATTACTGGACTCGATCAAAACGCGGGTCTTAGCGGCTGTACCTGAGTCGCTGTTGAGGATACGGACTTTGTAGTCAGTGAGATAAAACCGAGCGATTGCAGGGTAAAACTCGACTAAGGCTTTGCGAAGGGCTTTATCCAGAGCCGATACTGGCCCATTACCCTCGGCGGCGGTGAGCTGCTCTGCACCATTAACGGAGAGCTTTACCGTTGCTTGGGCGTAAACTTCACCTTGGGGATTGGCATCACAGTCCACGCGAAACCCGCTCAGTTTGAATACATTGGGGCGATGTCCTAACGCATCTCGCATCAGCAATTCAAAGCTCGCCTCTGCCGCTTCAAATTGGAAGCCTACCTGCTCTAGATCCTTCATTTTTTGCAAAATCTGGCGACAGGCAACATCGTCTTTTTGGAGGTTAATCCCGAATGATTCGGCTTTAGAAAGCACATTGCTCAGCCCTGCTTGCTCCGAAATCACGATCCGTCGCAAATTACCCACGCTGTCGGGAGGAATATGTTCGTAGATTTTGGGATTGCGTTGTACGGCACTGACATGGAGTCCACCCTTATGCGCGAAAGCCGACAAACCCACAAACGGAGCATGATCGTCAGGGGCTAAATTCACAATTTCGCTGATCTGGCGCGAGGTTTCGGTGAGCTGACTGAGTTGCTCGGCGGTGACGCATTGCCGCCCCATCTTGAGCTGAAAGTTTGGCATTAAGGTACAGAGATTCGCATTGCCGCAACGTTCGCCATAGCCATTGATCGTGCCCTGCACCATCGTTGCACCATGCTGAACCGCCGCGATCGAATTAGCCACCGCTAAACCCGAATCATTGTGAGTATGGATGCCAATCTGGATCGCGCCGCCGTGATTTGACAACCGATCTGATAACCGCTCTCTGACTTCACGCACAATTTGCCCAATCCGATCGGGTAAAGTGCCGCCATTCGTGTCGCAAAGTACTAACCACTCTGCGCCTGCGTCGATCGCTGTTTTTAGAGTTTCGATCGCATACTCAGGATTATCCTTGTAGCCATCAAACCAATGTTCGGCATCGTAAATAATCTGTCGATCTCGACTGTGTAAATATTCGATCGTGTCGGAGATCATCTCTAGATTTTGCGCCAGAGTCGTGCGGAGTCCCTCGGTGATGCTCAAATCCCAAGACTTGCCCACGATCGTAATCCAGCGCGTCTCTGCTGCCACGATCGGCACTAGCATCGGGTCTTCGTTGGCTTTGATCCCAGGTCTGCGGGTCGAACAAAAAGCGACTAACTTGGCATGAGCGAGTGGCTGCTCTTGGATCTGACGAAAAAATTCTCCATCCTTAGGATTCGCGCCTGGCCAGCCGCCTTCGATAAATGCTACGCCTAGGGCATCGAGCTTCCGTGCAATTCTCACCTTGTCTTCGATCGACAAAGATAATCCCTCTCGTTGCGTACCGTCGCGCAGGGTGGTGTCGTAGATCGAGAGCGCAGCGTCTGAAATCAGGGCATTCATATTTTTCCAAGCAATTGCCAGACAGAAATGATTTATCACTTCTGCCTAGCTCAATTTTACCAATGATCCAGCGACTAGCTACTGACTTTCGATCTCTGTGGGCTGAAGGCAAATTTCGCCAAAATTCGATCGCTAATCTGTCCACTAGTTAGCCCAAGCTCGACAAAGGACTGCTCAGGAGAGGCGTGATCGACCAAAACATCAGGTACACCAATGCGTTGCACGGGGACAACAACATCGAGTTCCATCAAAGCTTCGATCAGAGCCGAACCAAATCCTGCCATGATGCAGCCTTCTTCGATCGACACAACTTTACCAATCCGAGCTGCTAAAGGCGCGATCAGATCTGTGTCTAGGGGCTTGGCAAATCTAGCATTGACCACAGTTGCTTGCACACCGTGTTCGACCAAGAGCTCAGCAACTTGCATTGCAGGATAGACCATGGAGCCATATGCCACAATTAGCACGTCATCACCCTGACGCAGGACTTCAGCCTTACCAATCGGTAAAGCTTCCCAACCACTGGATTCGATCGGAACGCCATAACCATTACCACGCGGATATCGCATTGCAATCGGGCCCTTTTCGTACTCGATCCCAGTGACGATCATGCGTTGCATTTCGGCTTCGTCTTTTGGAGCCATCAGCACCATATTGGGAATAGAGCGCAGATAGGCGATGTCATACATCCCCTGATGGGTCGGCCCGTCCGCCCCGACAATACCCGCTCGATCGAGACAGAAAAATACAGGTAGTTTCTGGATGCAAACGTCATGCACGATCTGGTCGAAAGCCCGTTGTAAGAAAGTAGAGTAAATTGCGGCGACAGGTCGCATTCCTTCACACGCTAAACCTGCTGCTACGGTCACGGCGTGCTGTTCGGCAATCCCAACATCGATATATTGGTTGGGAAGCTTGGCTTGGAGTTTATCCAGACCTGTCCCAGTTGCCATGGCCGCCGTAATCCCGATTATCCGTTTGTCTTTTGTGGCTAACTCGATCAGGGTATCGGTAAATACTTTGGAATAGCTGGGTGGCTTGGGTTTGCTCGAAGCAGATGGTTCAGCTTTACCTGTAGTCAAGTTAAAAGAGCCTTGGGCATGGTAGCCCACCTTGTCATCTTCGGCGTAACTGTAGCCCTTGCCCTTGGTCGTGGCAACGTGAACCATGACTGGCCCCTTAAGGTTATGTGCGATATTAAAGGTTTCAATCAGAGCCTTAAGGTTATGCCCATCGATCGGCCCGATGTAAGTAAAGCCCAGTTCTTCAAACACGGCTCCGACTTTATTCGGTACCATCGTCAGGATTTTGATATTGTCCTTAAGTCGCTCCAGTTCTGGCTTAATTGACTCGCTCACGAATGGCAGGTTGCGGAGTTGACCCTCGACATTTTCTTTGATGAATTTCATCGGCTGAGTGAGACGCAGACGATTGAGGTACTGAGGAATTGCGCCAACGTTGGGCGAAATTGACATCTCATTGTCGTTGAGCACAACTAGTAAATTGGTGTTGGGCAGATGTCCAGCATGGTTGATCGCTTCTAGTGCCATCCCACCTGTGAGCGCACCATCGCCAATTACGGCGACACACTTAAAGTTCTCGCCTTTAGCATCGCGTGCGATCGCCATGCCCAGAGCTGCTGAGATACTAGTTGAAGCGTGACCTGCACCAAAGTGGTCAAACTTACTCTCAGAGCGTTTGAGATAGCCAGCAACGCCATCTTTTTGGCGCAGGGTATGGAAGCTCTCGTATCTGCCTGTAATCAGCTTGTGCGGATATGCCTGATGTCCGACATCCCACACGACTTTATCCACGTCCAGATTCAGGGTCTGATACAAGCCCAGAGTCAGTTCCACGACTCCTAAACCTGGACCTAAATGCCCACCAGTGGCAGCGATCGTTTCTAAATGCTTTTGACGAATCTCTTGAGCAATGGCTTCCAGTTGTGAGATGGACATGCCATGCAACTGATTAGGATGAACAATTTCACTCAGGCGCATAGGGCAAATCTTTTTAATTGGTATATAGATCTAGTCTACTTTTTAGTTGCGAATTGCGATCGATTATCGATCGTAGTTAGATAGTTATGCGATCGAATCACGCGCTCTAATCATGTACAGTACCATCGGGCATTGTCGCTCTAGTTAAGATCGCACCCGCTAAATCGGCACTGCTCAGCTCAGCTCGGGTTAAAAGGGCATCAGTCAGATCGGCATTGATCAAGCTAGTTCTAGCAAGATAGGCATCGATCAGATTTGCCCCGCGCAAATTCGCCCCGCGCAGATTTGCCCGAGCTAAATCGGCTCTAGCTAGCTTGGTATTGCTCAGATTTGCTTTACTTAAGTTGGTTCGAGCAAGTTTGGCATCAGCCATTACCGCATTGTAAAGATTAGCTCCAGTCATTTCAGCATCAGTCAGATCGGCTCGATCGAGCTTGGCATTACTCAGATTGGCATTAATTAGTTTAGCTTCAGTCAAATTGGCTTCTGTCAGAAAGGTTCCAACCAGAACTGCCTCATTCAAATTCGCCCCGCGCAGATTTGCCCCACTGAGTGTAGCTTCGGTCAAGTTTGCCCCGCGTAAGTCAGAGCCTGATAAATTCGCTCCCGTAAAATTGGCTCCCCGCAGATCGGCTTTACGCAGAGCGACACTGACTAAACTTGCCGCCCGTTTCCCCTCTTGGCGCAGATTTGCCCCGCGCAAACAAGCTCCAATCAGGTTTGCGCCGTTGAGCGTAGCATTGCGGAGATCGGCATCGATCAAATTTGCATCCAAGAGGTTAACCAATGACATATTGGCATTGAACAAGGTGGCTCCTGTTAAGGTGGCTCCGTGTAGATCAGCATCACTGAGATTTACCTCACTGAGTGCCGCTTGATTTAAGTTAGCCCCACTTAGCTTTGCTCCTGCTAAACTAGCATTCCGCAAATTAGCGCGAGTTAAATAGGCAAAAGCCAAGTTAGCGCCTTGGAGGTTTGCCTTTGACAGATCGGCTCCGATCAGATCGGCTTTATAGAGATTTGCCCCGCGCAAAAGTGCGCCCTTAAAGTCAGTTTCTCCACCAGAGTAGCGTTTCAGTAGCTCATTTGCATTCATCACTCACCTTGCTCAAGATCGCCAGTAACCGCTAGTCTAAACTACTTACCACCTTTAGGTTTTAAGGATAGTAGAGCCTCAAACTTGTTAGTAGTTGGATCTGGCATGTATGCCGTCACGCCAATGCCACGCACCGTATCGATCAAAGCCTTTGCCTCTGGAGTAATTTCAGCCTTACTTTCGGCAGGCATCATTTTGTCAATTAACGACCAAGTTTTGTCCATGTCCAGATAGAAGTAACCAATATTGGGCTTGTTAAACGAGCTAGTGATGGTTTTAAAAGTCTGGTTGTTTTCGAGTGAGTTGCTAGGCTTGCTTGCCATAATGTTAACCAGTGGACCAACTGTCACAAACAAGCTATCTTGCTCATACCAGCCGTAACCTATCGTAAATCCAGGCGAAGGTGACCATTCGGTCACAGCCACACCTTTAACATCTCTGTTTTGAACTGTTACACTATTTTGCTTGGCAAAATCTTCGAGTTTTTTGATCGTAGCTTCGGCAGTTTTTCGATCGCTGGTTTGCAATGTCATGACTGGACCTGCACCTGCTTGAGCTAGTATGCCCTCACTGTTGGCAATTACGCCGAGCGCAAATTCGCCAGTCATCCAGCCGAAAATATCCTTGTCGAGATCGAGTCCAAAAGGAGGCTGTTTCAAGTTGGCTCTAGTTTCGTCAAGTCCTTTCTGCATATCAGGATTTCTCGCCGCATCCTGCACGATTTGCTTCCATCGAGAATTAATGTCACTACCTGTGACGATCGAGAAAGTTTCAGAGGGGAATTGTGCTAAAGCTTTACTTGAAGCCGCTTTATACTCGAATTTAAAGATCGCTGGGTCGAGTTTAGTAGTAGCTTTAAGCCGCAAACCATCATTGTCAACACCAATTCCCATTGAGATCGATTTAATCGCTTTGAGCTGGGCAATCGACTCGGGCGGTAAGTTTGAATCAGGGTTTAGCTTGGCTAATTGCTCGATCGATTCCGCGAACTTGGGCATATAAAACTGCATCAAGGGATGTTTGAAATCCAAATCACCAGAATTAATCTCGGTCGCCAGCGAAGCTTCGCCCTTGAAGGTGTCGATCGCCTGTTCCACAGATTTGTCTGGTGAAATCACTAGGTAATCGCCTAGTAGGGCGGTGGACATCGGTTCGCCTTTCTTATTTTTGTAGGTAGAGATCTGCACACCCTTGTAATCTTTTTGCTCAGCCTTCCCAGACTTGGCTTTTACCTTTTCGCCAAACTGTGCTGCACTCAGCTTGTCCTTGACTTCTACGACCATCAGCACATTAGGCTTAATTTCTTTGCCAGTTTTGGGTGGGCTAGCCTGCGCTTGGATGCGTCGATCGACTACGAGCGTGAGGCTAGGTTTTACATTGGGATTTAAGCTGGCTTGCTTAGGCGCAGATGGCAAAATTGCTACCATCACATTCCCAGCCCAAGGCTTGATGTCTTTGTCAAAGTCGATCTCAGAGCTAGCTAGTGCGTCTTGCTTGAGCTTGGTGAAAGATGCGTCAAAATATTTTCTAGTTTCGGGGGTTTGAAATTGTTCGAGTTGAGTCCAGTTATTGCTATCAACAGAGATAGAAATAGCCATTAAGGCTTTGCTTGGAACTACTTGAGCATTTCCCAGACCATTATTAGAAGCGGTAAGACTACCTTTACCCAAGTAGAAATAAGCTCCGGCACCACCAGCAACGATCACGGCGGCGCCGATCGCAGGGATTAAAAAATTAGGTTTCCTTTCGGACATGATTTAGTTCAACTCTCAGTAATTACCGTTAATTCATTTTCTAGCTGGACTAGATTGACGATCGCAAATTGCAATTAGTTGCATCCTGCTATCGACCGTAAATAATGTTGTAGCGTTTTAGGAGTTCTAAAACTTCCAAATAACAAAGAGCATATTAGCCCAAGTCTTTCAGTGTTGTCACCATTATGAAGATACAAGATCGTTGCCAAATCGATCGAACTAATCAGGATTTTCATAAAAAATAGGCTTATGCATAACATAAACCTATCTCTTGGGATTTTCAGAATTAACGATTTCTATTCGATCATTTCGTCGTCATCCTCAAAGTCGTCCTCTTCATCATCTTCCTCAATGTCATCATCATCGTCTTCTGCATTGCTGTCATCGACCAGCAGTTCCACGTTGTCATCAACCAGTTCCTCTTTGGCATAACTAACCGTTTCGAGTTGGTAAGTGCGAGCAATATGGTCGTCAATCACAACGTCATCGGCTTCTTCATCAAAAGCGAGGGCTGGATCGTAGCCCAACTCAGCATCAACACTAGAGTTGTCATAGGCATTGAAACCAGTTCCAGCAGGAATCAGGCGACCAATAATCACGTTTTCCTTCAAACCGCGCAGCCAATCTGACTTACCTTCGATCGCCGCTTCAGTTAGAACTCTAGTGGTCTCCTGGAAGCTGGCGGCAGAGATAAAGCTGTCCGTATTCAAACTAGCTTTGGTAATACCCATCAGGATTGGCGTATATTCGGCTGGTTGTCCACCTGTGATTTCCATCGCTTCATTGATCTGCTCCACTTGGTGCAGGTCAACCAGTTCGCCTGGAAGCCTAGTTGTGTCTCCACCATCATCAATCCGCACTTTGGAGGTCATTTGCTTTACAACCACCTCGATGTGTTTATCAGAGATATCAACTCCCTGAGACTGGTACACAGATTGAACGGCTTCCACAAGGAACTCCTGCACCTTCTGTAAACTCAGCAGGGCTGCACTCTTGACCCCATTTTCTTCGCGATAGAAGCGGTAGAAGATATCGAGAATCTCGTGTGGATCGCGAGGTCCATCTGTGAGTGACTCGGCGGCAGTGACCATTTGACCGTCGCTCACGATCAAACTCTGACCAGGATTGATGTTGTAAGGCGTAACTGTACCATCCGCCTCGACAATGTTAACTTCAGGGTTATCATCGTCGGCATCATAAGCAATTTGCAGTTTGCCAGCTTTTTGAGCTAACACACACTTTTCTTTGGGCTTGCGTCCTTCTAGAAGTTCTTCAATCCGAGGCAAGCCTTGAATAATATCTCCAGTTTTGGCGCGTTCAAACACCAGTAATGCAAGAATGTCTCCTCTCTGAACTAGATCGGAGTTTTCAATTTGCAATACCGCACCTGGGGACACGAGATATGGACGACCGATCCGCAAAGAGATCGAGTCAGACTCAACCGAGACGACCTGACCTGAATCATCGACTGTCGCACCCGCACCAATCCCATCGCCAGCTCGTAGCAGATCGCCTGCCTTAACATTAGGACTCCTACATGGAACCGTTACACAGTCTGCATCGGTCACAACTAGCACACGGCGCACTAGTTCCGATCCCTGACGAATTCCTCGGATTTCACCATTTTGTTTACAAATGATTTCGGTGCGAGCTACGACTGCTCCTGGGGCAATTCGATCGCCCTCTTCTACCAGAATGCGCGTCACAGTACTGCCCTGAGTCGGGTCGGCAACGATATCTTGACGGACTGACAGAGATTCTAAAATCACCAGTTGCAGGCGTAAACAGTTGGGATCGACTTCATCTGGGACAAATTCGATATCGGCAGCGAGTTGGAGTGCTTCGGTATCAATTTCCAACATCAGTTGGGTTTTGAGCAGTTCCAGTCCATGCACAGATTTAACTCGTTCGCCATCTTTATACGGCAAGCGCTGTACAGCTCTGAGTTTAATCGATCGACCCGCTTGGTTAACCGATTCCTGGCTAGGTACAACTGGCATGTCAAGCACAGTAAACTCTTCGACGGGACGCAGCAGTAGGGCGGCGGCATCAGGAGTCTCAACAAACTCGATGTAGCGCAGTTCGGTGACGGTCAAATCGGGCAAAACTTCATCGCCTGGGAAGGCAAGTGTGCCATGCTTCTTCATCGCTGATTGCGGGTCGCTTACCAGATGGAGTTCTCCAGGTTTGACCACGATTTCACGCAGAATATCATTTTTCTGAGTGACCTCAACCACACCAGCACTTTGGCTGAAGATGTCTTTGACGACTTCGGTGCCAGCTTCGATGTACTGTCCGTCTTCGACCATCAGCAGTGAAATATCTTTGTTCACTTCATGGGCTTCTTCGGGAATCCACAGCAAAGTACCGCCTTTAACGACTTCAAAGCCTTTTTCTTGCTTCGCTCGACTGCGTTTAGCAACTTCCACGCCAGAATACTTGATGATGCCACCACTATTAGTGTGATAGGTATCGTCAATTAGTTCGGCAACGACCTGATTATTGATCACCTTGGAACCGCGTGCGGCTTTGAGCGAGAACCGCTGACCGCCTTTGGCTTCAAGAATGTAGTGTTCTCGTCCTTGTGAGCTTTCTTCTTCCACTCGCGCTTGATCGAGTACGACTGAAGCTGTAATGATTTCAATTTCACGGCTATTACGACTGTCGATCGGGTTAAGACGGACTGTGCCACCATGCTCGGTTATCAGTCGGGTTTCTGCTAAGACACCGCCTTCTTCGATTCGATCGCCATTCTTCACCACTGGTTCCGCACCTGGGGGCAAGTTATAGACTTCACCCGCAAGCACCCAGATCAAGCCGCCTCTAGGTGCGATGTCACTCGTGTTACCCTGACGGTCTTTTTTCTGCTCAGGTACAAGATCGAAGAAGAAGACTTCACCTGCGAGGTCGGTATTGACATCTTTAGCCGCTTTTTCTGTGGTTTTGCGTGATGTCCGTCCGGGTACTGCGAGTTCGGCGATCAGTTGGTTTTTTACAACTTTTTGCCCGTCTCTAACCAATAGCGTTGAACCTTGAGCCGCCGAATAAGAATTCTTTTCACCGCCGCCTTCAATCGTAAAGTCGCCACTGACTTCCACGACAAAAGCATCATCGCCATGGCGAGTTCGCATCGGTCTGACGCGGAGCTTTTTCGGGATTTTAACTGTGCCATCAAATGGAGCGAGCTGCTGTTCGGCAATTTCACCTGTGAATACACCACCAGTGTGGAATGTCCGCATCGTCAGCTGTGTACCAGGCTCACCGATCGATTGGGCAGCGATAATCCCAACTGCTTCACCAATATCCACGAGCTTAGCGTGGGCTAGACTCCAGCCATAGCAGGTTTGGCAGACCGATCGGGTCGAAGCACAGGTCAGAGCCGATCGAACAGTTGCTTCTTCTACACCTGCCGCAACTACAGCTTTTGCTAATTCATCCGAAATCGACTGATTGCGCGCCACAATCACTTCCCCAGTATGAGGACTAACCATGTCTTCCGCCGCGACCCGACCAAATAACCGATCGGATAACTTAATTAAAGTTCGATCGCCATCCTTCATCGCTTTTAGCTTGATGCCGCGCGTCGTACCGCAATCATTTTCGCGAATAATCACATCCTGAGACACGTCAACCAGACGACGGGTTAAATAGCCTGAGTCAGCCGTTCTCAGCGCAGTGTCTACCAGACCTTTGCGCGCCCCGTAAGAAGAAATAATATATTCTGTAACAGTCAAACCCTCACGAAAATTAGTCTTAATTGGTAAGTCAATAATTTCCCCCTGCGGATTTGCCATCAGTCCCCGCATCCCTACTAGCTGACGCACCTGAGAGATGTTACCGCGTGCTCCAGAAAACGCCATCATGTAGACGGAGTTGAGCGGACTATTACGTTTAAAGTTCTTGACCACCTCATTCTTGAGGTCTTCATTGGTCATATTCCAGGTATCAATTACCTTCTGGAATCTCTCCACTTCAGTGATTTCGCCTCTGGTATAGCGAATTTCAGTGGCTTCAATCTCTTTTTCAGCTTTTTCTAACAGTTGCTTCTTTTCTTTTGGCACTTGCAGGTCATCGACACTGATCGAAACTCCAGCTTGGGTAGCATACCGAAAACCCAAATTTTTCAAATCATCAGCCATTTGAGCCGCGCAAAATGTCCCATGATCTGTAAAAGCACGGGCAATCAGGTTTTTTAACTGTCCTTTATCTACTGTGCGATTAATGAATGGTACAGATGGGGTTTGCTTGGACTCTGAGCCATTTGAGCCATTAGTTAGATCTGCCATGATTTTTTACTGATGTACTTAAAAGGATTGGATGAACTTGAATACGAATAAATAATCGAGAACAGAAATCGATCTTCTGTTCCCAATTTTCAATCATTAACTAGACTGCTAATGAGTTATGAACTGTTTGATTAAAAATAATCCGTCCAGGAGTTGTCAAAATGTATTGTGAAATCACATTGCCATCAGCATCCTCGCGTACCCGCCGAAAAGGATAAGTTTTGATTTTATAGCCACCATCATCAACTCTTGTCTCAGTTGGTTCCTCATCACCGCCACCGTCACCATCGATCGAACCATTGAAACGTACCCAGATGCGGGAATGCAAACTGACAATCCCTTGCTCATATGACATCACTACGTCATTAAAGTCAGCATAATGGTTGCCCGCCCCAATCTGTTTGTCTGGATTCTCGGCAGTGAGATAGTAACAACCCAAAACCATATCTTGGCTAGGTGCGACAATTGGACGACCAGTCGCAGGCGATAGAATGTTGTTAGAGGCAAGCATCAGCAACCTTGCTTCTGCCTGAGCTTCTAATGACAATGGCACGTGAACCGCCATTTGATCACCATCAAAGTCAGCGTTGAAGGCAGGACATACCAGTGGGTGCAATTGGATCGCCCGACCATCGACTAGAATTGGCTCGAACGCTTGAATCCCCAATCTATGCAGTGTCGGGGCGCGGTTCAGCATTACAGGGTGATCTCGAATCACATCTTGGAGCACATCCCACACAGCAGGATCGTTACGCTGAATTAGCTTCTTCGCTGCTTTGATATTGTTGACCAACCCTGCCTTAATCAGACGATTAATCACAAAAGGCTGGAACAGTTCGATCGCCATTTCCTTCGGTAAACCACACTGATGGATCTTGAGATTCGGCCCGACCACAATAACCGAGCGTCCAGAATAGTCCACCCGTTTACCCAACAAGTTTTGGCGGAAGCGACCCTGTTTACCTTCAATGATGTCAGATAGCGATTTGAGCGGACGATTATTCGCGCCAACGACAGTACGACCACGTCTACCATTGTCAATCAAAGCATCTACTGCTTCTTGCAGCATCCGCTTCTCATTTCGCACAATAATCTCAGGCGCGAGAATCTCCTGAAGTCTTGCAAGGCGATTATTACGGTTAATCACCCGACGATATAGATCGTTCAGATCGCTCGTCGCAAATCGGCCGCCATCTAACTGCACCATGGGACGCAAATCAGGTGGGATCACAGGAATATACTGCAACACCATCCAATCAGGACGCGCACCAGTCGCTACAAAGTTATCAACTACACGTAACCGCTTGATCAGCTTGGCGCGTTTTTGCCCCTTAGAATTAGCGATTTCTTCCCGCAGTCTTTCAGCTTCAGGCTCAAGCTCAATATTTGCTAGCAGGCGTTCGACCGCTTCAGCCCCAATGTCAACTTCGATACCTTCGAGTTGTGAGTCTTCAGCATAAATTTGATCCTCAAGCTCTAACCATTGATCCTCGGTCAGGAGTTGCTTGTAAGATAGGTTACTAGCATTGCCTGGATCTAAGACTACATAGGCATTAAAGTAAACAATCTGCTCAACATCACGCAACGGCATGTCGAGTAAGGTCGCCATATAACTGGGGATGCCTTTGAGGTACCAAACATGCGTAACTGGAGCGGCTAATTTGATATAGCCCATGCGATGCCGTCTTACCCTCGACTCTGTGACCTCAACGCCACAACGTTCGCACACGATGCCGCGATGTCTGACTCGTTTGTATTTGCCGCAATGGCATTCCCAGTCCTTAGCTGGGCCAAAAATGCGTTCACAGAACAACCCATCCATTTCTGGTTTGAGCGTGCGATAGTTGATGGTTTCTGGTTTGGTGACTTCGCCAACTACCTGCATATTGGGCAGAGTCCGCTCTCCCCATTGGCGAATCCGTTCTGGTGATGCCAAGCCAATCTTGACATAGTCAAACCGTTGTTCCACTCTTGTCATAAGTAAAACGTCCTACTAATTAATCCTTAAGTTTTGAGTTTTCGAGGCTCTTGCCTTCACTGATGCCTGTATCCAAATTGAGTTTTTAACTGAGCTAGTCAAGCTTTGAATCAGGGCTTCAAAATCCACAGCTCAGTTGTGCTCATAACTACTTGTCAAGTCTGTTTAATCTAGTCTTCATCATCATCACTATCACCCCTATAGATCGATTCATAGGTTGGACGAGACGGTGTGCGGCGACTACTGACATCAACCATTAGGTCAACTTCAGTATCTTGATTGTTGCCATCCTCTCTTGATTCCAACTTGTGGACAGAAACATCTAAACAAAGAGATTGCAACTCACGCACCAAGACCTTGAATGATTCTGGCGTACCGGGACGAGGAATAGCATGACCTTTAACAATCGCATTTAAAGCCTCATTCCGACCTGTCATGTCATCAGACTTGACCGTAAGCAACTCTTGTAATGTGTAAGCCGCGCCGAAAGCTTCCAATGCCCACACTTCCATTTCACCAAATCGCTGACCACCTTGCTGGGCTTTACCACCCAAAGGTTGTTGCGTTACGAGTGAATATGGTCCTGTGGAGCGCGCGTGGATTTTATCATCGACTAAATGCACCAATTTGAGCATGTAGGCTTTTCCGACTGTCACAGGTTGGTCGAATGGCTCACCAGTACGTCCATCAAACACTTGCAGTTTGCCAGGATTATTAGGATCGAACAGCCATTCTTCACCTGTAGCTCTCTGAGCTTTACCCAATTCATTGTGAACTGTGGTGCGGGACATTTCTTCACCGTGCATTTCATCAAACGGGGTGATTTTGAATCTGACATCGCGGTTGTCTCCAGCCCATGCTAAAAGACATTCAAATACCTGACCTACATTCATCCGCGAAGGAACGCCAAGCGGGTTGAGTACAATGTCGATCGGTGTACCATCTTCGAGGTAAGGCATGTCTTCTTTTGGCAAAATCCGAGAAACAATACCCTTGTTACCGTGACGACCTGCCATCTTGTCACCGACTTGAATTTTACGTTTCTGAGCAACGTAGATCCGCACTACCATGTTTGCGCCGGGTGGTAGTTCGTCTCCCTGCTCGCGAGTAAACACGCGCACATCCACGACTCTACCTTTTTCACCATTGGGGACACGCAAGGAGTTATCACGCACATCTCTGGCTTTTTCGCCGAAGATGGCTCGGAGTAACTTTTCTTCAGGTGGCTGATCGGATTCACCCTTTGGTGTAACTTTACCAACCAGAATATCGCCCGAATCTACCCATGCCCCAATGCGAATTATCCCTTGTTCATCCAGTTGACGTAGTGAATCTTCGCCAACGTTAGGAATTTCACGCGTAATTTCTTCAGGGCCTAGCTTCGTCTGACGGGCTTCAATTTCATATTTTTCAATGTGAATGGAAGTATAAACATCGTCATAAACTAGCCTTTCATTAATCAGAATGGCATCTTCGTAGTTATAGCCTTCCCAAGGCATGTAAGCCACTAGGATATTCTGACCAAGTGCCAGTTCACCGCCTTCTGTCGCTGAACCATCAGCCATTACCTGACCTGAGACAACGCGATCACCGATTAGTACAAGTGGACGCTGATTTAAGCAAGTGTCTTGGTTGGATCGTTGATATTTTTGTAACTTGTAACCCTTGCCAGCCTTAGCAATTACTTGCCCTGCTGATATTGTGTCATCGATCGACACGACTGGGGTTTGATGCTGCTTCAGTAAGTAACGATCTGAGCCAATATCAATCACATTGACTTGTCGATCGGCATTATCTTTGACCAGCCCAATGAAATTAACTCGTCCCGAAGTCCGACACGCCAAATCGTCATCTTTATCTTCAGGATCTTTGACCACAATGTAGTCAGCCGAGACGTAGGTAACTTCGCCATTTGTCCGAGATACAATCACCATGCCAGAGTCACGTGCAGCCTGCGCTTCTAAGCCTGTACCAACAAGGGGGCGTTCAGGTTTAAGCAGTGGAACCGCTTGACGTTGCATGTTAGAACCCATCAGGGCACGGTTGGCATCGTCATGCTCTAAGAATGGAATTAGCGAGGTCGCCACAGAAATAATCTGCACAGGCGAAACGGCTACGTAATCCACCTCATGCGGTGAAGCCGTACCAAATTCTTGGCGGTAACGCACAGGCACAAGCAGGCTAGTAATAGTGCCGCCCTCGTCCATGGAAATATCTCCAGGAGCAACGCGAAACTCATCCTCTTCATCCGCTGTCATGTATACAGGGACTAAATCCTTACGGACACGACCATTATCGACAGGATAGTAGGGAGTCTCAATAAATCCATACTGATTCACCCTAGCATGAGTTGCTAG
>JARCMB010000001.1 GCA_030248825.1 Pseudanabaenaceae cyanobacterium MP8IB2.15
TGATTTGGTGTTACCAGTCGCGAACGATACGGCGAGATCGACATCCTTAGTACTACCGATAATTAGCGGCGTGCGCTGGTGTAACTTGGTCGGCACAACATCGAGAATTTCTTCCGTCCCCGTAGTCGCTCTGCCACCTGCTTGCGTAATCAAATATGCCAGTGGAGCTGACTCATACAACAGCCGCAGCTTGCCATCAGGATGCCCTTCCATCCCAGGATAGAGAAACACGCCGCCCTGAAACAAGATGCGATGGATATCCGCAACTAGAGCACCTGAGTAGCGTGCCGAATATCCAGATTGGCGATGGATATAGCGGATATATTCGCGTATACTTTCGTCCCACTGACAGTAATTCCCCTCATTGATGCTGTAAGTCGAGCCATGCGTGGGAATCCGTATATTTTCTTGAGAGAGGATAAACTCACCCAAACTGGGATCGAGCGTGAAAGCATGGACACCTTTGCCAATCGTATAGATCAACATCGTGCTGGAACCATACAATATATACCCTGCGGCAATTTGCTTGTGTCCTAGCTGCAACAGATCGAGCGCCTCACCACTTTCGTCGGCTTCTTCTTGTTGTCGGACTGAAAAGATCGTGCCAACTGCTAGGTTTACATCAATATTGCCAGAACCATCGATCGGGTCAAACAGCAGTGTATAGCGACCAATCGGGCAATTTTCTGGGAGGTAATATGGTTTTTCCATTTCTTCGGAAGCCAGACGACAAACCAGACCACTCTGCTCGAAAGCGCGGATAAATACACGGTTGGCATACTGATCCATCTTTTTGACGGCTTCCCCTTGGACGTTGACCTCACCCGTTACACCGAGCGCATCCTCAACTAAACCCGATCGACTCAGATGCCGCGCAATCATCTTACCTGCTAGCCCGATCCGACTCATCAGGGCACTGAGGTCGTAGGCATCAGCCGAAAAATCACCAAGCTGAGCGAGAACATGGCGCGACAGGGTGGTCAGATCGCGATTTAAGACCGTCTCTTGCTCTGGACGTAGCTGTGTCGTATCTGTGATTATCATAAGGTATGGATAGACTTGTAGAAGGGTCTCTTTATTACTTTAGCAGGACTATCTTGGTTACGGATTTGCACTTGGAGTTCTTGACCGAGTGCAGCTAAGTTAGTTGGCACATATGCCAAAGCGATTGGTTTGCCTAAAGTGGGAGACATTGTACCGCTAGTGATCGTGCCCACGGTTTCTCCATTATGACGAATTTGATAGTCATGACGGGCAATATTGCGTCCTGTCATTTCCAGTGCGACCAGTTGCCGATCGACTCCCAATTTCTTTTGTGATTTGAGTTTCGATCGACCGATAAAGTCTCCCTTTTCTTGCAGATGCACCAGCCAAGCTAAATCAGCTTCTAGAGGCGTAATGCTCTCATTCATATCCTGACCGTAGAGATGTAGTCCTGCTTCCAAGCGCAACGTATCTCGACATCCCAATCCGCATGGAGTCACGCCAGCATTAATCAATGATTGCCAAAGTTGTTGCCCGATTGCGATATCCATCATCACTTCAAAACCATCTTCACCTGTATAACCAGTACGAGCAATAAAGCTGTCACTGCCAAGCACTTGGGTTTGACGATGCCCAAATCGTTTGATCTCGCTTAAATTATCAGTGACAAAAGGTTGTAAGGCTTCGATCGAATCTCTCCCCTGCACCGCTATAAGAATTAGCTCATCAGATCGATCGATCAACTCGCCATCTAGATGTTGCTCGATCCAAGCTTTGTCTTTTAGCCTAGTCGCAGCATTGACGATCGCCGACCAATCATCCCCACCGTGGTAATAGAAGATCAGATCATCAATAATTCCCGCTTCAGGATTGAGTAAGACGGTGTACTGGGCTTGGTTTGGCTTCAGTCTCGCTAGATTAGAAGGAACAAGATTTTGTAAAGATGAGAGAATATTCTTTCCCTTAAACGTGAACTTACCCATATGAGAGACATCAAACATCCCAACCTTCGATCGAACGGCTTGATGTTCAGCGACAATTCCCTGATATTGCACTGGCATTTCCCATCCCCCAAATTCCACCATCCGCGCCCCTGCGGCAAGATGCAAATTATATAATGGTGTACGATTTAGTCGATCTGTCATTGTTTCCTCATAGAGTGTGATTTTGTAATTTGATGTCTGTGTGGATAGCCTTATCCTACAAGATTCCTTACTTGGGATGTGGGTCTAATTCACTTACTTGCTGAGGTAAAGAGATCATAAATTCGGTACCATTTCCTGGTTCCGAGTTAACTTGAATATTGCCCTGATGCTTTTCGATAATTTGATAACAGATCGATAATCCCAATCCTGTGCCTTTCCCAACTGGCTTGGTCGTAAAGAATGGATCGAAGAGTTTAGCCACCAGATCTGACGGAATACCCGCACCGTTATCTTTAATCCGAATCTCGATCTGATCTCGATCGTCAATATCTGTATAAATCCAAATCGTCGATCGAGTAATTGATGACTGCTGCTCTGCCTCTTGCATTTCTTCAAGAGCATCGATCGAATTACTCAGAATATTCATAAATACCTGATTTAGCTGGCTAGGATAGCACTCAATTAGAGGAAGATCTTTGTATTGTTTGACAATCTTAACCCCAGGTTTAGATTTGATGCGATGTTGTAATATTAACAGTGTGCTGTCAATTCCTTCATGAATATCGACAAACTTCTTGCCAGATTCATCAATCCGCGAAAAGTTACGCAAAGAAAGCACAATCTCACGAATGCGATCTGAGCCAATTTTCATTGAAGCCAGTATTTTTGATAGGTCTTCGATCAAAAAATCTAGATCGATTTCATCGGCATGTTCTTGAATAGCAGCATGGGGGTTGGGATAGTATTGTTGATAGAGATGGATGAGATGGGATAGTTGGTGAATATACTTGCTAGCATGATTGAGATTGCCGTAAATAAAGTTGACTGGATTATTAATCTCATGGGCTACACCTGCGACCATTTGACCGAGGCTGGACATTTTTTCACTTTGAATTAGCTGCGTCTGCGTGGTTTGCAAATCATTCAGGGTTTTTTCTAATAATGCAGCTTTTTGCGTGAGTTGGTCATGGGTAGACTGCAATTGCCGATTTTTTTGCCAAAGCTCTTCGATCGCCTTAGCGACAATTTTTTGATTCCAAGGATTTGGCTCTATCGGATGAGAAGTCGAGTAAACAATCTGAAACTGACCACTGGGCAGAATTTGACCAATACGGACAATTTTGGCGCAATGATGATTTGCTCGCAGCGTCACAGTACCACTCGGAGCAGCAAAGCTCTGCCCGATTGCTGATGCTCTTACTTGGTCAATCTCAATTGTGCCAGCAGATTCTACGGCTTGCTTCCATAAATAGATCATCACATAAGCAGCTTCGATCGGGTCATCGGTAACGCGATCCTGACCATATCTTTGCTTGAAGCTGTGGACAAATTTTTGATTTGCAGGTGTATCGATACTCTGAAAATAATTCCAAGCAGCATAGTGTCCGACGCAATTCTCGGCACCGATGCTTAATACTTCCTGTTCGGCAATGCTGAATGACATCACAGGATATCTATCCTGATTCATCCCTTTCGCCTTTAACTGATGATAGAAAGGGATATTGCTATCACCATTAATTGTGCTGAATATCACCCCACCGTCAGGCATCGCCGTTTCGATCCTATCGATCGAACGGTTAAAATCCATTGCCCCTAAAGGCGTATATTCCTCTCCTTGAACTTGCGCTCCTCTAGAAAGCAGTTGCGCCTTAATAATTTGATTTGTGGTGTAGGGGAAAACGTAATCAGAACCAATCAGATAGAAGTTTTGCCACTTTTGATATTGACGATCGAGTAACCAGTCTACCGCAGGGTCGATCTGCTGATTCGGCGCAGCACCGATGTAAAAAATATTGTGCGAACATTCCTGCCCTTCATAATCAACAGGATACCAGAGCAGATGATTGCGGGACTCAAATATCGGTAAGACGGCTTTGCGGCTGGCAGAAGTCCAACAACCAAAAACTGTTGCCACTTGCTCTCGATCGATTAATTCGATCGCCTTTTCGACAAAAATCTGACTATCCGATCCACCATCTTTAACCACTGGGATCACTTGCTTGCCGAGTACTCCCCCATTGGCATTGATTTCGGCAATCGCCATAAACTCAGCATCACATAAAGCGGTCTCACTAGCAGCAAGGTGACCAGTCAAGGAATGCAGGATGCCAACTTTAATTATGTTTTCGGTCACAGCAAGTTAAGATTTAATAACATAGGTTCAAGCAGAGGTTCAAGCATAGATCTCAGCTAACACAGCAACAGTATCAATCATAACCGATAGTAAGCAAGAGATTAGAAAGACAGGTTAAATGAGATACAAATTCGATTTCCCTCACTATTAAGTGGTGCAGTGAAAGGTATAGTCGAATGCCAAAAATAAGATGGGAACAGGATCAGAGAACCCTCAACAGGTTTAATTGAGAATCGATCCGTAACAGGATTCCCGAAACTTAACTTGCCCTCTCGATCGCTCTGTTGAACTACATCTGGGATTTGGACATAATAAACTCCACTACAAAAGCTTTCTGGATGAATGTGAGCAGATTGGAAACCGCCTGATTCCAATACGACAGCCCAGCCACTTAACTTCCAGTTTGTTGGGATATTTTGGAAAAATTTGTTGCCTGAGCTAGCAGATTTAGCAAAATAATCCTGAAGATATCGATCTGCTTCGGATTTGAAAGCTTCGATCGAAGGAGAACTATCGGCAAAGATCTCATAGGTCTGGGAGCCATGATAAAGCGGTTTGTTCGGGCGATCGCGGAGTAAAGTGGGATGTTTGCAAATGTAATCTTTAAGTTCGTGGTTAAACGCATCTATGCTATCCCATCCATCAAGATTGCTGAATTGATATTGTGAGACGAACTGGGCATAATCGAAAATCTCATTCGCTGCTTCAAATCTTTCTAGATCTTGGAGCACTAAACCCAAGTGGGCATGAGCTTTTGTATGTTTGGGATCGATTTGGATTGCTTGTTGGAACCGCTCGATCGAATGTTCGAGATCCCCAGTTGCACGTAAAGCAATGCCAAGCTGCGCGAGGATTTCGGGAGAGTCAGGGCTTAGAGCTAAAGCTTTTTGATAGAGATCGATCGATTCACCCATCCGAGCTTGCTTAGCCAAGATATCAGCTAATCCCAGCATCGCTTTGAGTGATTGTGGGGCAAGTTCTAACGCCCGATTGTAAGCCTCGATCGCACTTTCGGGTTCTGCTTGCTGACCGAGCAAAAAACCGAGATTGATCTGAGCCTCGATCGATCTTGGGTTGATATTAATCACTTCGCGGCAGTAAGCTGTGGCTGTATCAATTTTACCCAGCTCATAAAACGTGGCACTGATATTAGCCAGCACATCGGTAGCAAAGGGATTGATTACTAGGGCTTGTTCGTAGGCTTTTTGGGATTGAATTAAATCACCTTGACGATAGAAAGCCATGCCCAAAGAAGAGAGAGCTTCTAGAGAATTGGGCTGGATCGAAATTGCTTTGATATAAGCCGTAATGGCCTGCTCAAGCTTACCCTGCGATTGCAACAGATCGCCCATTGTCACATATGCACGGGGATGTAACGGATCGATCGCTAGAGACTTCTCAAATGCCGCA
>JARCMB010000223.1 GCA_030248825.1 Pseudanabaenaceae cyanobacterium MP8IB2.15
ACCTAAACCCAAACAGATGAAGCAACAATTGCAAGCGCAGATTGATGCAGTCAAGACTAGTGCCCAACGTAAGCTAGATCAAGCGGCCCGTCAAACCCAGCATGAGATTAAGCACACTCAGGAAAATGTGAAAGAAAAAATTGAAGCTGTCGATTTGTGGGCAGTAAATCAAATCAATGAGACATTGGAAACCGCCGCTACAAAGCTCGATCGAATCAAAAATCTTGCCCAAGAAAAACTAGAGCACTCAGTCAAACAGGCAAAGGAAGCAGCAAAAAAACAAACCACTCAAACCGAGAAAAAAGTTAGTAAGACTTTGCATAGAGTCACAGACAAGCTCAAAGGGGCAGCAAAATCAGTATGGGAAAAACTGACCGATTAGTCTCGATCGATCTCGATTTCTAGGCATTACTAGCTGCTGGCACTTCATAGTTCATGAAATCGTAAGCCATTGAGGTGTTAGGAAAAATCATCCGCGCCTCCTTGAGCAAGTCATCCAATTGGAGAGCATTGCCTGGGGCATAGCGTGGACTAAAATGGGTCATGATCAACTTCTTAGCATTGGCTCCCAGTGCGACTTGTGCTGCCATTGTACTGGTGGAATGTAGGCGTTGATAAGCCATATCAGAATCCTGATGGGCAAAAGTGGCTTCGTGGATCAAGACATCAGCATCTTTTGCCAGTTCGACGGAATTATCACAGTAGATCGTGTCTGTGCAATAGGCAACTTTCCTGCCCACTTGAGGTTCGCCACAAAACTCTTTGCCATTAATCCGCCGACCATCAGGCAGAGTAACGATTTCGCCACGTTTGAGTTGACCGTAAATTCGACCAGAGGGAATGTTTTGTTCGATCGCTTTTTCGATGTTAAATCTGCCAGGACGATCTTTTTCGATAATCCTGTAACCGTGAGCTGTGACTCTATGCTTCAACTGTGCACAGGTAACAATAAATTCATCATCCTCAAATACCACTCCTGGTTTAACCGTATGCACCTTGATTGAGTATGACAAGCGAGTTTCGCTATAACGTTGGCTAGCAGCTAGATATTCGCTCAAACCTGATGGCCCATAGATATCAATATGACTGACGTTACCAGCCATGCCACAACTCGCCAGTAGTCCCATCAAGCCAAAAATGTGATCGCCATGCATATGGGTGACAAAAATTTTACTGATCTGGCTGAGCTTGACCTCGCTGCGGATAATTTGGTGCTGGGTCGCTTCACCACAGTCGAGTAACCAGACCTCGGCACGTTGTGGTAGCCGCACGGCAATACTCGAAACATTGCGGCTTCGGGTTGGAACGCCTGAGCTAGTACCAAGAAAAGTAATTTGCATAGTGCATCTAATCTAGCACTTGAGATTGCACTGTTATAGTTTCGATTGGTTGGAAATCTAAGCTGTATCACCTTAAAGCGGATGAATCACGTTAGTCACAATCCCCCAAATATGCAAATCCTGCTCGGCACGAATATAAATTGGCTCGTAGTTAGAGTTTGCGGGTAGCAGTACGATTTGGTCATTTTTACGCTTCATGCGCTTAACAGTGAGTTCGCCATCGACTACAGCGATTACGACTTTGCCATTAGTTTGCTCGATCGTTCGATCGACAATCAAAAAATCACCAGGATGAATTCCAGCATCGATCATTGAGTCACCACTCACACGCACAACAAATGTTTCATCTGGATGCTTGATCAGGTACTTATTTAAGTCGATGCGGTCATCGATGTAGTCTTCAGTGTGGGCAGGCAATCCAGCCGCAACAGGGTTTAAGTACAACGGCACTTTGCGCTTGGTCGAAAAATCTAGAGCATAGACATGATCGGCAGTCGTATGACTTTCGGGGCTTAGGTCTGGATTGTTAGCTTCTTGACTTAGAGCTTGACTTAGATCTTGTTGCGCTTGAACAGCACGTAGTTGATTGAGCAATTCAGGTAAGTTTTCAACTTGGCTCAGGGGCAGTCTTACTGCCTTAGTTTCTTCGCCATACTTACCGCTCCCCTTGGGACGACCTGCGCCAGGACGCTTGCCACCTCTTGCCATACTTTAAACCTAATCTGGAATATTTTTGATAACCGCACATCAATCAAATCATATAATTGGGTATAAATGCAAGTGCTGGAGTGATATTAACTGATTTCAATTGTGAGATATTTTTGAGTAGTCCTGCCTAATGCCAAGATGTCAAGCCTAGATTGATACAAATTATGATAAATTTGATACAATTTTTAGTAGTTTAGAGCTATTTTAGGCTGCATAAATTCTTGCGAAATTTCAGCTTAAATCAGCAATCTAGTCGGCAATCTTGGGAGGCTACTTTGGGGACAACTGGTGCATTTGCTCTTGTAGATAGTGTAAGAAGACAGGGAGTCAAGCATATGTTTGGCTATCCAGGGGGTGCAATTCTGCCTGTATATGACGAAATCTATCAGGCTGAATCGAGAGGCGAACTGACTCATATTCTCGTTCGACATGAGCAAGCAGCAGTTCACGCGGCTGACGGCTACGCTCGTGCTACAGGTGAAGTGGGTGTATGTATCGCAACTTCTGGCCCAGGTGCAACAAACCTAGTCACAGGTATTGCTACGGCTCAAATGGACTCCGTACCTTTGGTTGTGATTACGGGTCAAGTGCCTTCATATGCGATCGGGACTGATGCCTTCCAAGAAACTGATATTTGGGGAATTACCTTACCGATTGTCAAGCACTCTTACGTGATTCGTGAAGCCGAAGACATCGCCAGGATCGTGGCTGAAGCTTTCTTTATCGCTGGTACTGGTCGCCCAGGCCCCGTTTTAATTGATATTCCCAAAGATATTGCCCAGAAGGTATTTGACTACAAGCCAGAAGTTGAGGTCAATCTCCCAGGCTATAAACCCACCAAAAAAGGTCATTTGCATCAGGTTGCCTCGGCAGTGAAATTGATCCGTGAAGCCAAACGACCACTGCTCTATGCTGGCGGCGGCGCGATTATCTCTAACGCGCATGAGGAATTGCAACAATTAGCGACAAGATTTCAGATTCCTGTAACCACAACGCTGATGGGCAAGGGGGCGTTTGATGAAAACAACCCACTCTCGGTTGGGATGTTGGGAATGCATGGTTCTGCCTATGCCAACTTTGCCGTCCAGGGCTGCGATCTGCTGATTGCGGTTGGGGCGAGATTTGACGATCGAGTTACAGGCAAGCTCGACACCTTTGCACCTTTAGCCAAAGTCATTCACATTGATATTGACCCAGCCGAAGTTGGTAAAAATCGCGTACCCGAAGTCCCGATCGTTGGCGATGTGAAAATCGTGCTTGCTGCCATGTTGAAATCTACCAGCTATGAGGAAGCGATCCAGACCCACGATTGGCTGGATCAAATCCAAGAATGGAAGGATGATTATCCATTGGCAGTCCCGCATTATGATACCGATCTGTCACCCCAAGAAGTGATCGACGAGTTTCGTAAGCAAGCTCCTGATGCCTTCTATACGACTGATGTGGGTCAGCATCAAATGTGGTCAGCCCAGTTCCTGAAGTGTGGTCCCAGACGCTGGATTTCTAGTGCAGGTTTAGGCACAATGGGTTACGGGATGCCTGCGGCGATGGGTGTGCAGGTAGCTTTGCCCGATCGACAAGTTGTTTGCATTAGTGGTGATGCCAGCTTCCAGATGAATTTGCAGGAGCTAGCGACCTTAGCGCAGTACAACATCAAGGTCAAGATTGTGATCATCAACAACGGTTGGCAAGGTATGGTGCGCCAGTGGCAAGAAGCCTTCTACGATCAGCGTTACTCATCCTCGAATATGGAGGTGGGAATGCCTAATTTTGTCAAACTTGCTGATGCTTTTGGGCTGAAGGGCTTGTTAGTGACAAAAGGCGATGATCTCGGATCGATCGTGGCAGAAATTTTGGCGCATGATGGGCCGGTGTTGGCTGATTTTAGAGTCAAGAGAGATGAAAACTGTTACCCAATGGTGCCACCTGGAGCTAGCAATGCCCAGATGGTAGGGTTGCCAGAACCAAAGCGCGATCGAATCAAAAAAGCAACTCCAGCTCAAGTTACGGCTCCTTTGGCTGCTCCTCGGTTAGATGCAATCACAGAGCCAGAGCGAGTTAAGGAGCTGGTTTAGGGCGAAATAATCGATCGTGGTCAGGATCGTAGAGTTTCGATCGAGCTTTTCCCGCCAGACGATTTAGAGCAGGGCTAATCAGGTACAAAGTTGTCCTAATTAAGCCCTGCTTTTGCGTTGTTGCTGCCATTTCTGCTAGAGGCACGACGAAAATCTGCTCATCCTTCCAGCCCAGCCGAAAACAAATCGCTACAGGTGTATCTGCCGCATAATGTTGCATCAGCTTGGCTTCAGCCGCTTCGACATGACGGGCACTGAGATATAGACACAGAGAGGCATGGTGGGCAGCGAGGCTAGCTAGGTCTTCTGGTTCTGGTACTTGGGTGCGTCCACTGATGCGGGTGAGGATAATCGTCTGCACCAGTTCGGGTATGGTTAGTTCTACCTGTAATCGTGCCGCAGCAAGCTGAAATGCGCTCACGCCAGGAATAATCTCAAACGCAATCTCGGCCTCTACTAAAGCCGTAATCTGTTCGTGAATTGCCCCATAAAGACTGGGATCGCCATCATGTAAACGTACCACCAAAAGATTCGATCGAACCCTCTCCAACATCACCGCCATGATCTGTTCCAAGGTTCGATCGGCGGTGGGAATAATCTCAGCATCAGCGCGGCAGCAATCTAGCATTTCTGGCGGTACTAGCGAGTCGGCATAAATTACAACATCGGCTTGCTCTAGCAACTTTCGCCCTTTCACCGTAATCAAATCTGGATCGCCTGGGCCGGCACCGACTATGTAAACTGGAAATATAGACATGCGATCGATTTTATTCTGTAAGGACAGATTTAGATATCCTCGAAATTATGCGAGCTATTTTTTTTGGTACACCCGAATTTGCCGTCCCGACCTTACAGAGGTTGCTAGACGAGCCTGATTTCGAGGTGGTTGGTGTAGTCACACAGCCCGATGCCAGACGCGGACGGGGCAATCAAGTTAGTGCCTCACCCGTAAAAGAGCTAGCGATGGCGCACAATCTCACGATTTGGCAACCAGAGCGATTAAAGAAAGATCCTGAAACGCTCTCAGCTTTAGCCGCAAGTAATGCTGATGTGTTTGTGGTTGTGGCTTACGGTCAGATTCTTTCTCAGGCAATTTTGGACATGCCCAAACAAGGCTGTATTAATGTGCATGGCTCGCTGTTGCCACAATATCGTGGAGCTGCACCGATTCAGTGGGCGATCGCGAATGGCGAGCAAGTCATGGGGATTACGACAATGCAGATGGATGCGGGGATCGATACGGGGGCGATGCTGCTCAAGGCTAGTTTAGAAGTAGCACCTGACGACCAGGCCGAGAGCCTAACGCATAAACTATCGGTTTTAGGCGCAGATTTATCGATCGAAACCTTGAGGCAGTTGGATCAAATTACACCCACGCCCCAAGAAGAGACCCTTGCTACTTATGTACGGATGATTACTAAAGAAGACTGGCAATTGGATTGGACAAAAGATTCGATCGATCTGCACAACCAAATTCGCGGTTTCTATCCCAATTGTTTTGCCAACTACAAAGGTCAGCGATTGAAAATTACTAAAACTGAAGTTGTGCCAGAAGTTTTGGCAGAAGCTTTGGCAGGGATCGATCGAGAATCTTCAGGCGGGTCGATCGGGGGTGAGATCAAAGAAATAATCAAAAAAATTGGCTTTACGATCCAAACTGGCTCAGACTTATTGTTGATTAAAGAATTACAACCCGCAGGCAAGCGATCTCAAACAGGTTGGGATTTTGCCAATGGTGTGAGATTAAAAGCAGGAGAAATTTTCAGCTAGGGTATGCTGCTCAAATAGAACTGAAACTATAGTGGAACCTTCCTGTTATTCGATCGGTAAATGATAAAATTCTGCGATGTATGACAATACCTGAAAATTTCTAGCTGAGACCTTCCCCACAGACTTCGCCAGTTGGCTATTAGGGGAATCGATCGTACTCACCAAAATAGAACCCTCAGAACTGGCAGTCGAACCCAT
>JARCMB010000021.1 GCA_030248825.1 Pseudanabaenaceae cyanobacterium MP8IB2.15
CATAAACTGTTGAGCCAATATACATACGCGATCGCTCATCAGCAATCAATGAATTCAAGGCTTTGGTAAACTTTTCTGCTGCATCACGCGAAATTGGAGAAGTAAGAGAATTTTGCAAACCATAAGACATAAAAGGCTGTGAATTAGCTGAAACTAGAGCGGTTCCAGAAGGCTGCCCTCCAAAGATTCCTTTGACCAAAAATGGTAGTCGTTTTTCAACAATACCTACCTCACCTGTGATTAAGCAGGTCATCGTAATATTTTTGTCATTTGATTCCTCTGAGTTTTCCCCTGATGTATAACTTGCCCAAAAATCTTCAATCAGGTGTAGCTTAAACTTTGCATCGGCTGGAATCACTTTACCAACGCTAAAAGTCATCACTTCACTGGGATCGAAATCTTTTGGCAAATTGGCTTTTGCTTTCTCAAATTCATTTGAAGTTAGAAAATGCAAAACTGCTTTGACTTCAGGTTGCTGGGTAGCTTCAGCACAAACTTGTATGAGTTGCTTAAATTGAGTATGACAGTCTAAAACCCTTTCAGGTTTAGAAGTGGCACGTCCAACACCTAAAACATATTCCCCTGAGTCAGCAAGAAGCTTAGGTTTTACACCAACTGTTCGCCCAATATGAGGCGCGATAGTTGCACTACCTCTCTTTTCTTCCTTTGTTTTGAGAGAAACAAAGCCTTCAAAATCACCAGTTTCTGATAGGCGAATATACCAAGCTATGCTTGTTTTTCCATACATAGGTGGTGGGAGATCGTCACCCATTCGGTTATCAGCATATTCCTTCAATTTTGTAAGGATCATAATTGTGGAACCCTCAATACACCGTTATCTAGCCTTGCACGAAAAAATTTAGGTTGTGCCTTTCCCTTAGTGACTTTTGCCCCTGTCTCATCATGGGTAAAGTACTCCATTGTTGAAGCTTCTGAAGTGGCGGTAAATTCCATATCCAAAAGCATTAAACCTAATTCATCACTAAATAAAATAGGCTGGTCTTCAGAACTTGGCTCAGCAAAAAAGGCACTGAATTCACGAGTTCCCAAATATGGCTGATGATAGCATTGACCTCTTTTGACACGTCGCCGAAATTGATCGCGATATTTAGCCTCATCTGCATTTGCATGAGCTTTGAGTCTCATATTTGCCTTGATGATATAGGCTGGCTCTCTCAATCCAAGCGTATGACGTTGAGAGCGATCGTCATCAGCAAAGTAGCGGTAGTCAGGACTCTTGGCTGAACTAGGACTTTGCCAACTATTTATCTCATTACGAACAATTGAGAAATGACGAATTGGCTTTAGAACATGAATTTCTTGGATTAACCAGCTAAACTCTGGCTTCCAGAAAATCGCCTCTAATACCCCCCGTGCTGCACTTGGGGTCATTACAGGATAACTAACTCTTTCTGCTCCAAACTCTGGACGAGTAAAGCAAGCGTAATCAGACCAAACTTTAACGATTAATGGTGGACTCATTTCCTTAATACTCATAACTAAAAAATTAAATCTGCTGGATCGCGCACAATCGCGGCATTGCCTATTGCAATTCCTCTTACGTCGTCATAGTTGCCTTGCCAAAGCCAGACACCAGGAGCAAGAAGTTCGCGTAATTCTTCAGTTACTTTATAATCATGACTGCGAAGACTCACTAAATAAGGTTGCAGCATTTTCATAGTGCCTGAACGCAGACCGAACCGACGGATTGAAGAGATTAACTCACGGGCGCGATCGTCATACCCTATCAAAACTGGTGTTGTATCGTCTGGAATTAGCTTGAAGCGCTGAGAAACTTCAGGAAAATCAAAAACTTGCCGATATTTTTGAACCTCCTTAGCATCAGTATCTAAACCTTGGTATAGCCTGCGAAAGTAATCTTCAAATATCGTAGGATCGTCCCAATTTAAGTTTTCGCGGTTGAGCAGAATATTTGTCTCCTCAAAAGCCTTTCGATACTCACCGTTCGGAATTTTCCCTTCCTGTGGACGAAAGATAATTACTTTTCCTTTCTCAGATCCGCGACCTTCTCGGTTACAGCGTCCTGCGGCTTGGACAATTCGATCTAACGGACCGATCGCACGATAAACAACTGGAAAATCTAGATCGACCCCTGCTTCTACTACTTGTGTAGAGATAAGTAAACATGGTTGATTATTTTTCAGGCGATCTCGTACCTGTTTTAAAACCTCGCGCCGATGTTGTCCACATAACAAGGTAGATAAATGATAGATGTGTTCCTCATCAGAACTTGATATTTCGTTCAAAATAGCCAAAGCATCTTTGCGAGTATTTAGAATTACCAGTGCTTGATCGTACTGTCGAACATCTTCCGCCAATCTAGCCCAACTCCACTCATCAGATGGCACAGTGTAATTAACCCGACTCAACACTGAAAATTGTTGTTTGGCAATTGTTGCAGAAATAATATCTCGAACCGTTCCAGTCGGGAACCCAGAAAGATAAGGGGTTTTGCCTTCCAATGCAGGTTGTGTAGCAGTGCAAAGCACAACACTAACTTGATACTGCTTACAGAGTTCATTTAGAACACTAATAATTGGGTCAAGTAGACTCACTGGAAGCGTTTGGACTTCATCAAGAATAATTACACTCTTAACGATATTGTGCAGCTTACGACAACGACTCGTGCGATTAGCAAATAGGCTTTCAAATAACTGGACTGTTGTGGTCACAATTAACGGGGCATCCCAGTTTTGAGTAGCCAACCTTGCTTGAGCTTGCCGCGATCGCGCATCTTCTTCGTTACTATCATCAGGTTTAACAGCGCTATGATGTTCTAGGACTGCCGCATCTCCAAAAATATTACGATAGACATCCACTGTCTGTTCGATGATGCTTGTATAAGGTACTGCGATAATAACTCGATCTAAATCATATTTTACTGCATGAGCAAGGGCAAAAGCTAAACCACTTCGCGTTTTTCCGCCACCTGTCGGCACTGCTAAGCGAAATAAACCCATCTCCTGTGTTGAAGCAGCTACACAAGCTTCATAAACTTCTTCTCTTACTTGATTTACAGGGCTAGGAGATTCTCTTGCTTTACATATTAGTTGTTGCTGCGATGCCCTTAAAATCTCCCATAATTCCGTCATTTTTATATGGGAGCCTCGATTTCTGGCTGCTTCTGGATCGAAATGTTCTTCAGTATCTAGAAAATCAGCATCGACCAAGCTAGAAAACAATAACCGCAAAAGTAAATCATAACTATATTCATCTCTCACTAAACTTTCTAGCTGTTGAGATGCATTTACTCCAATTTCTAGATCGATCGATTCTTCAGAAGCTTTCTGTAAAATGATTTGATAAATAGAATTATCTGCCCGATCTATTAGATTGTTCTCTAGTTTAGTAATAGTTTGTAAACCTGTATGGTGTCCAGCAATTAGCAATGCCAAAGGCTCAAATTTTTCGGCAGCAAGTTTTGCGCCATAGATAGCATGTGGAACGCGATCGCGAGGTTCAGCCCCACCTAACCGAGATGCTATTTCGCATAGCTCCAAATACTTTTGAAACTCTGGATTATATTTACCTAAGTCGTGCCATAGTCCAGCATAGTAGCCAAGTTCGCCAGCACCAAATTTTGCGGCATTATGCCGAGCTTTTGCGGCAACACAATCTAAATGATCTTTCAGACCATGCCAC
>JARCMB010000022.1 GCA_030248825.1 Pseudanabaenaceae cyanobacterium MP8IB2.15
CTGAAGGGTGGTGTGGTCACGATCGAAGTCGATGGGACAGCCGCGCCAATTACGGCAGGTAATTTTATCGATCTGGTGAAGCGTGGAACCTACACCAACCTGATTTTCCATCGCGTTGTTAGAGAACCTGCGCCTTTTGTGGCTCAGGGTGGCGATCCTTTAGGGAATGGTACGGGTGGATTTATCGATCCAGTTACAGGATCTGAGCGGCAAATTCCCCTAGAAATTCTGCCAGAAGGCGGAAAAAAACCAGTCTATAGCAAGACATTTAACGAAGCTGGCATTACAAAGCCGCCAATGCTGAAGCATGTCAAAGGAGCTGTGGCAATGGCTCGATCGCAGTCGCCTGATTCTGGCTCTTCACAGTTTTACATTACCCTAGCAGATGTCAATTTCCTCGATGGTTCCTATGCTGTATTTGGTTATGTCACGGATGGCATGGAACTAGTTGATAAGATTCAAGTTGGCGATCGAATCGAATCTATAACTGTAACCAAGGGGATCGAGAACCTAAAGTCTCCAAGTTAAATATCCCATTCCAGAGGCATTCCTCTAGAAGTAGATTACTCTCGAGTCTAAACCTTGCGATCGAAGGGTAGAACTCAAAGTGTCAGCACTACGACGTTCGGGATAACCCTGCACCTCAATGTATGTACCCCGTTCGGTAGCAGTCAGCCTCGCAGTTGGCACAATATTTCTGGTTTTTTGCAGAATGGCATCAGCCGCAGAAGGAATAATCACAAAGTAGCGATTGCGTGAAACTTCAGGTGGTGGATTGATCGAAGCTGTCTGGCCAGGCAACTGAGGCGTGGCTTGATATGTCTGCTGCGGGCGACTAATTTCGATCGTCCCTTGTCCTGCGGGAGGAATCGCACTAGGCACACCTGGGAGATCGTTTGGAAAATTGCTTGGAAAATTACTAGGGGGCAGATTTGGCACGCCTAAAGTATTTGTAGGGGCGGATGTTGAGATAAAAGGATCGGTTACAGGCATAGTAGTCGCCAGTTTGGTCGATACTGTCGCCACATCAGCCGATAATCCCATTTGCTTGAGTTGTTCGACCCGTCGTTGGGCAAGGTTAGAATTATTGAAACGTCCAATTTGCACGACTGACTGACCATTGTCTAATCTGCCAGAAAAAGCATCAGGCACGATCGCTCTGACCTGCTGCAAAACCATCGGATTATTCCTAGGGACGTAGACAACATACTGGTTAGCGTTGCTGGGTATTGTGTTAGAAAAATTACTGGGTGCTGGGAAACTTGTCGCACGGTTGATCGGAATGGACGGAGCGATCGAATCTTCAGGGAAGGAAGAATTTTGAGCCATGACAGGTGAAGCGACGTTAGCCAAGGCTAGCAACCCCAACCAGCAAGATCTAGATAAAGTTGTGGAACAGTCTCTTAACATAAACATGGTCGTATGCCTAATGAATGATATCTGCCTAGTAAAGACGGCAAAACTTGCGCGCTAGCTTACCACATAACGGGATTTTCGCAAGAGGTAAATTATCTGCTTTCGATCGAAAAATTTGTTGTGCTTCCAGCCAGAATCCTTCACGTATTCTTGCTAGATTCGGTATTCTAGTCATGAACGATCGTTTAAGGTTACCAACAGAAGAATTGTGGATATCTACTGCACCCGTCCTACTTGCACGAAACCTGTTAATGCTTTTGCCGATTTAGATGCAGGGAATACGGTCAAAACGGTTAACCAAAAGTTTTGCCTTAACTGCGGCATGCCATTGATTTTGGTAGGGCGTTACCTCACCGAAAAACCCCTAGCTAGAGGTGGATTTGGCGCGACTTTTACGGCTCGCGATCGATACACCCCTGCGATGCGTCGTTGCGTCGTGAAACAATTGCTCCCAGTTGGTCTAACCCCTCAGCAAATGGACATTGCCAAACAAATGTTTGAGCGGGAGGGGGAGGTGCTGGAAACTCTAGGTGCTCATACTCAAATTCCCGATCTACTGGCGTTTTTTGAGGTGCAAGCTGGCAATGATAACTTCTTCTACCTAGTGCAAGAGTTTATCGATGGGTTTACATTGGAGCAAATTGTCGAACAGAATGGCTCGATCGACGAAGCAGGTGTCCGAGAGATTATCACGAGTCTGCTGCCTGTATTGCAGTTTGTGCATGAGAATGGCTCAATTCATCGAGATATCAAACCTTCTAACATCATGATCCGCAAACAGGATCAAAAGTATTTTCTATTGGACTTTGGCGCAGTGAAACAGATTGCGTCTGCCCCAGTCGGACAAAAATCCACAGGAATCTTCACGCCTGGATATGGTGCACCAGAACAAATGCGGGGGGATAAAGTTTTTCCTGCTTCCGATCTTTATGCTTTTGGTGTGACCTGTATTTTCTTGCTGACTGGCAAACTTCCTGAAGAGTTGTTCGATGCTCATACCAACACTTGGGCTTGGCGTACTTTTGCCCCAAAAGTTAGCGATCGACTAGCGAATGTTTTAGATCGCATGATCCAAGCAGCACCAAGCGATCGATACGACTCTGCCCAAGCTGCACTTAATGCTTTAAATGCCAGCTCTAAACCACAAGCTCAACCAGTATCCCCAGTTCCGCAAGGGGCTCCGATTGCCCAGTCACCGATCTCCTCACCCGTTCCTGTTCAACCAGCCCAACCTCTAGTTTTACCGCCACTTGGTTCTCAGCTCTTTGCCGCGTTTTCGATCGGATTTGAGATCGCTTTATTTTCGATCGCCTCTACCACTGTTGGCGTAACCTTGAATGCTCCTATGGCGATTTTACTGGTTGGGGCTGTCATCACTTTGGGAGCCTTATGGCTGCGGATTACTCGCGTGATGGATAACAAAGACCTGCTGTTTTTCTTAAATGGCATTACCTCGATCGCTCTGATCGCAGGGTTGTTGATCTTGAAACCTGCTCTGCCTGCATTTATTGCCAACGTGCCGTTACCTTGGTTCGCGGCGATCGTGTTATTAGCATTTCTGGCTGGAGTTGGGGCAGTAGCTGTGACGACGCTATTTCGTCTGATCTATCAAGTTATTTATGCAATGCTATAGGAGGCAAGGCATATTTCGATCGTGCTCCAATCGAAGAGTAAAGCTAGCTCCTAATTTCTGAAATGATATGGAAAGTGCAGAATTGATTCATCAATACAAATTAGGGAGACGTGATTTCGTTGGGATCAACCTGACAAAAGCCGACTTAAATGGCGCAGATTTGAGTAATGCCGACTTGAGTGGCGTAAATTTGACAGAGGCAAGTCTATATGGCGCAAATCTCAGTAATGCCAAACTAAATGGAGCCGATCTTCACGGCACGAAGCTATATCGCGCTACGCTTGTAGGGGTAAACCTGAGTGGCGCAGATTTGGGTGAAGCGGATTTAAGCGAGGCAAACCTGAATGAAGCGAAGCTATATGGAGCCAATTTATTTAAAGCTAACTTAAACAAAGCAAAAATGCATAGAGCTAGGTTAAATGGCGCAAATCTTAGTAATGCCAAACTTAGTAAGGCAGATTTGAGTGATGCGATTTTGAGCGAGGCTCGTCTATATGGCGCGGATATGCATGAAGCAAATCTACATCGTGCCGATCTCAGCCGTGCCACGCTGAATGGGGCAAATTTATCTAAAGCAAATTTGAGCGAAGTTGATCTCAGTGGAGCCAGTTTATATGGGGTGAGCTTAAATGAAGCGGATTTGAGCGAGGCAAACTTAACTAGTGCCAGTCTGAATGGAGCTGATTTGTTCAAGGCTAATCTATCCCAAGCTAATCTCAGTAAGGCTAAACTCAGCGATACTAACCTCGAAAGTGCCTATACCGAAGGGGCTAACTTTACTGGTGTGACTTGGGATTGAGGGCTGGGGGGAATTATCAATAGAAACATGATTACATGTGGGCTAGCTCTTCAGGTACAGGATTTTTGAGTTGGCATTTGACTAGCACTAGCAACTCACGAAAACTGAACGGCTTCAATAAACAGGCATTTGCTTGATTTGGCTGATTATTCGCATAATCATGAGCCAAGTAGGAATTACCTGATATAAAAATGAATGGAATCTCTGATGTCGCCGGGTTTTGCTGCAATCGATCCAAAACCTTGAATCCATTCATTCCAGGCATATCAACATCACACACAATCAAATCCAGCATGATTTTTTGGGCAAGCGAAACACCAGTCACACCGTTATCAGCTTCCCAAACATCAAAACCTTCGTCCTGAAGTGCTTCAACCAGTATTTCTCGCAAGGTGTCATCATCTTCAATCAGTAATATCTTTTTCATTGTATTTCCCTTATATTTTTGAACTTGAAGTGCAGCTTAATTTTGCAATTTACCGATCGAAAACTCTGGCTTTGGAGTTGATAATTCTTCGCCAGAAATAGTGATCAGACTGGGTTGTTGTTGAAAGTTAACTCTGTGCGATATCCCACTTGCGCCCTCATGAAACAGATCTTGGACAAATCCTGATTGAGACTTCTCAGCTTCTTGGGCAGTCTCGAATGCGCCGAAGTAGTACAAGCATGGGGGATGAGCCGTAAAAACCTCAACCCACCAACCGAACTCATAAGTAGTTTCATCTAAAGTAAGTCGATCGATAGTTGCAGTTCTCATAGTTAAACCCTTTAGAAAGAGCGAAATATTACTAATCAACTAGGCGGCTAAAATGGCATCACCGATCTCACTCACCTCACTAATCTGACTCACCTCAAGGCGGCGGCAAGAAATTAGCTCGACTAGCACAGGATCACCAATTTCCAAGTGTCCTACGGCACTCATAGAGATCTCTAATTGAGCTTCTAGGGGAGCTTCAAACAAGACCTGTTGCAATGGGAAAATCACTCGCTCCAAATAAATCTTGGTAGCATAGGAGACTCTAGCAACTTGGATTCTCGCCGTGCAATTAGTGTAATAACAAAGAGTTTTATTCATGGGTTTTAAGAGGTTTGAGGAGGTTTACTAATTGAGAGTCGATCGAAAACTTTTATAATCAGAATTTAACGATTAAAATCTTTAAACTAACTGGCTCGAACAGAGAGCAGAGTTTGTTTCTGGACTGGTAGA
>JARCMB010000224.1 GCA_030248825.1 Pseudanabaenaceae cyanobacterium MP8IB2.15
AATGGCAGTGTGTAATGCTTGGGTCATAGTCTTCACCTCTAGATTTAAACTTATTTCTTATTTTACTGGTCGGGCGATTATTAGACGCTTTCATCGAACAATCGGAGTGTTTAAGAAAGTCTCTAGCTCCTCCCTGCTAGCTCAAAAATAGTCAGCAGGAACGTGTATTCCAGAGCGACTTCTTTGAGATATTCGTAACGCCCTGATGAGCCTGCATGTCCAGAGTCCATGTTGGTCTTGAGCAGGAGTAAATTGTTGTCAGTTTTGAGCAAACGTAATTTTGCCGTCCATTTTGCAGGCTCCCAATAAGTCACACGCGGATCGTTCAGTCCAGCCGTGATCAGCAGATGGGGATAGGCTTTGGCTTCGACATTATCATAGGGTGAATAGGAACGGATATAGCGATAAAACTCCCGATCCGCAGGGTTGCCCCATTCGTCGTACTCTAAAGGAGTCAATGGGAGTGTGGCATCCATCATCGTATTCAGCACATCCACAAACGGGACATGCGCGATCGCCGCTTTGAATAGTTCAGGTTTGAGATTAATCGTTGCCCCCACCAGCAACCCGCCAGCACTGCCGCCAGAAATCGCAATATTTCCCGCCCTCGTATAATTTTCAGCAATCAAATGTTGAGCACATCCCACAAAGTCCAGAAAGGTATTCTTCTTTTGCAAGAATTTACCTGACTCATACCAGTATCTTCCCATCTCCGAACCACCGCGAACATGGGCGATTGCATAGACAAAGCCCCGATTTAACAAGCTGAGTTGATTGGGCGAAAAACCAGGATCGATACTCGCGCCGTAAGAACCGTAGCCGTAGAGATAGAGCGGATGTGTGCCATCACGTTTAAAATCTTTGCGATAGACCAAAGAAATCGGGATCTCGACTCCATCGTGAGAAGGAGCAAAAATCCGCTCTGAATGATATTGACTGGGATCGTATCCGCCTGGAATCCGATCTTGTTTTAGAATTGTTTTCGATCGAGTTTTCAAATCATACTCAAATACGGTCATCGGCTGAACGAGGGAGGTGTAACCAAATCGAAATGTCTGCGTCTCATACTCCCAATTAGAGGAGCCAAACACGAGATAAGTCGGATCATCGAACTGGATGTAATGCGCTGCCTGACTTTTGAGTTCGATCACGCGCAGTTGAGATAATCCCTGATAGCGTTCATCAATGATCAAGTAGTCTTTAAACTCATCGATATCTTCGATCAATCGATCGGGATCGTGAGGGATGAATTCCTGCCAGTACTTTTGCTGTGGTTGTGATACTAGAGTTCGATCGACACGAAAATTCTCAGCACGATCGTTAGTGAGAATGTAGAAGTAGCCTTCATGATGGATGGCACTATATTCATGTCCTTTTTGGCGTGGGGCGATGATCTCAAACTGACCTTGAGGGTCGTCAGCCGAGACAAAATACTGTTCGCTGGTAATTTTGCCGTCGGTTTCTAGAAAAATATATCGATCGTCGCGGGATTTATCGCAACCAACGAAAAACTGCGAATCCTGTTCTTCATAGATCAGCTCGTCCTGTTCAACAGGCTGTCCTAATGTATGCCGATAGAGTCTATAAGGACGCAGGCTCTCATCTAAAACTGTGTAATAAAAAGTGCGATTATCATTCACCCACTCTAGTGAATAGAACGTATTTTCGATCTGTTCTGGCAGTAGCTCGCCTGTCTCTAGATTTTTAATCCGAAGTGTATATGTTTCCGAACCATCGATATCTTCAGAATACGCTAGGAGTTTATGGTCGGGACTAACGCTGAATGTGCCAAGACTAAAATAAGGCCGATCTTCGGCAAGCAGATTTTCATCAATAATTATTTCTTCAGGACTATTCAGATCGCCTTTTTTACGGCAGTGAATCGCGTACTGCTTGCCCGCAGCAACTCTGGAGTAATAGTAATAGTTATCTTTTTTGGCGGGAACACTGTCATCATCTTCTTTGATCCGCGCTTTTAGCTCTTGGAACAAACTCTCTCTTAGTTCGGCATGTGGTTCTAACACCTGCTCTGTGTAGGCATTTTCAGCTTTAAGATACTCTATAACTTCAGGATTATCTTTATCTCGCAGCCAAAAATAGTCATCATGAATCAGATCGCCATGAATTTCAGTAACATGAGATTTCTTCGCAGCAGACGGCGTTAGCATAAGCGAGTGGTAGATGAAGAGCAGATCTCATTATCTACTAAGTGGGTCGATCGTTCGATCGACTAAAACACGATCGATCTTGTTTAAATACTAATAATCGCAATGCCATCAACGCAAAAATTGCCGCCGCGATCGACTTTAAAGCTCTTGTAGGCAGAACCTGTGCCACGCTCTCTCCCAATAAGGCACTAATTAGACTCGCTAGCAGTAAGGCCGCCGCCGATCCTAAAAATACATAGCGCGGTGCATCAGACTTCCCACTGATACTCATTGTTGCCAGTTGGCTTTTATCACCTAACTCCGACACAAATACGGTTCCAAACGTTAAAGCCAGCAATTGCCAATCCATTTATTCTTCCTTTTTTATGAATTATTTCCTCTCTAAATCTTATCCCCATCTCCTTAGAGAAGATAGGGGTGAGGTTCCATCTATCTCACAGCATCCCACAACAAACCCACAGCCAGCAGCATAAAACTCAAGCCAGCCAGAGTATCCAGTAACTGCGGTGAAAAATTTTTGGCTAACCACCGACCCGCAATCACACCGATCAGGCTACTAAGTACTAAAGCGATCGATGCCCCCAGAAATACAATCAAAGGAGAATTTGACTGGGCCGTAAACATCAACGTTGTTAATTGCGTTTTATCGCCCAATTCCGCCAGAAATACTGTAACAAAGGTGGTAAGCGTCACCTGAAGGAATCCAGATTTTTGCCTTCGATCTGACTTGTGCTCACGATCGGATTCGAGCCTAGATTGATTCAACTGGATCTCTAGCAAGGAATCTGGTTTAGAATGATCGGGCTTAATTGAATTACTCACTTTGATTTTGTAGCGGATAAAGCTTTTCATTATTCTTTCATATTCTACTCGACGATCTGGCGATCGCCAAGAAATTGAGTTAAAACTGATTGAGATAGTTAAAATAAGGCGAAATCGGGCTATTTTAGTCCAGCACTCAGACACGAAGAATTAATCATTAGTAATTAACCATGCTGCAAAACTTGTCTAGATACAATCCCGATCGAGCTGATGAAGAATCTGAAGATGATGAAGAGGCGATCGAAAACGAAGAAGATTTTGATGCCTATGCCTATAACGAGCCTGGTAGCCCACCAGGAACTTTAGAGATTGACAAAGATGCATCGGTTCCCAATATATTCTTGATTGACTACTCTGCTACTGATGCGATTGGATTACAGCTAGCTACGCCTGAAGAATGTGCTAAACATCTCGATACGCAATCTGTCTCCTGGGTTGATGTGCAGGGATTAGGATCGGAAGATGTATTGTTACGTTTGGGCAAGGTGTTCAATCTTCATCCCTTAGTGTTAGAAGATGTGGTCAACATCCCTCAGCGTCCTAAATTCGAGGATTATGAGGATCACGAATTGATCATTATGCATATGGTGACACCGCGCAAAAATGGGAAGGGATTTTTTCGCGAACAAGTTAGTTTAATTTTAGGTGAGAACTACTTACTAACTGTACAAGAAGAGCCAGAACGTGATTGCTTTGAACCAGTCAGAGAGAGGATTCGGCGTGATAAAACTGCAATTCGCCAACATGGTGCTGACTATCTAGCTTATGCTCTGATCGATGCAGTTGTTGATGGCTACTTCCCAGTTTTAGAAGACTATGGCGAACGGTTAGAAGATCTTGAGAATAAAGTGGTGGATAAGCCAACCACACGCACGCTCAGTAAAGTCCATAAAATCAAGCGCGAATTGCTCCAATTACGTCGAGCGATCTGGCCGTTGCGTGATGCAATTAATGCTCTGATCCGAGATGACAGTACCTTGATCAGTAATGAAATTCGGCTCTATATGCGTGATTGCTACGATCACACGGTTCAGGTGATTGATATGGTAGAAACCTATCGGGAATTAGCTTCCAACCTGATGGATGTCTATCTCTCTTCGATTAGCAATCGCACAAATGAGATTATGCGTGTGCTCACAATTATCTCGACGATCTTTATTCCCTTGACGTTTATCGCAGGTGTATATGGCATGAACTTCGATCGAACTGCTTCACCAACGAATATGCCTGAATTAGGTGCGCCATATGGCTACGTAACAGTTATGGGTTTGATGCTGGTGATTGCGAGTTTGCAGGTTTATTATTTTTATAAGAAAGGCTGGATTATGCCATCAAAGAAGTAGATTGTCAGATCTCATTAGATCCTTTAGGGTAGCTAGAAATTCTGGGCTAATTGGTCTGTGCGAGAGAATTTGATGCTTAATGTCGCCCCATTTTTGCGATCGAATCTTAGCTTCACCGATCGCCTGAGGGATGCGTGGCGAGACGATAATCTCAACTGGGTTAAGCTGCCCCAACATCCGCGCCAGATTATAGTGATGTGACTGAGCTAGAGCACGATCTAGATC
>JARCMB010000225.1 GCA_030248825.1 Pseudanabaenaceae cyanobacterium MP8IB2.15
ATCTAAACCTTGACGTTGCAAAGCCGAAATTAAGATCGCTTTAGGATACTTGGCTTGAATTGTCTCTAGATCTAAGGCTCGTTCGATCTTGTTAAACACGATCGCGGTTGGGCCGACTTCGATCGGCATGTCTTTAAGAATCTGGTTGACTGATTCGATCTGGGCTTCCCAAGCAGGATGAGAAGCATCGACCACATGCAACAAGACATCGGCATCTGTCACCTCTTCCAAGGTAGCCCGAAACGCATCCATCAAAGGTGGTGGTAATTCGTGGATAAATCCAACCGTGTCGGTAAGCAAAACCATCCGCAGATCGGGCAGGATCAGGCGGCGAGTCGTGGGGTCGAGTGTGGCAAACAACTGATCGGCAGCATAGACATCCGATTTCGTCAGCGTGTTGAGTAAGGTAGATTTACCCGCATTCGTATAGCCAACGATCGCCACTGTGGGAATTTCTCGATCGACTCTTTGTTGCCGCATCCGACCGCGTTGGGCTTGTAGTTGCTTTACCTGTTTTTCTAAATGGGTGATCCGATGTTCGATTACACGTCGATCGCTTTCTAGTTTTGTTTCGCCTGGACCGCGTGTGCCAATGCCTCCACCCAAACGTGACAGAGCCTGTCCTCGACCTGACAAACGCGGCAAACGATATTGTAACTGTGCTAGTTCTACCTGTAATTTCCCTGCGGCTGACTGCGCTCGTTGGGCAAAGATATCGAGGATGACTTCAGTTCGATCGCTAACTCTCATCCCCATTGTGCGTTCCAAGTTGCGGATCTGAGAGGGCGAAAGTTCTCGATCGAATACGATTAAATTCGCGCCCTGAGTCTGAGCGGTCAAAGCGATTTCCTGAATTTTTCCTTCGCCTAAAACCGTCTGAGGATGGGGTCGATCGCGTTTTTGCCAAACTGAATCCAACACCTGACCACCCGCACTTTCTACCAGTTGGCTGAGTTCCAAGAGCGACTCTTTCGGATCTTGTTGAGTGCGCTTAGTGTGACTACTGGTAATTAGACCGACCAAAATCACGCGATCTCGATCGTCTTCGACTAGTTGAGACGTAAATTCACGACTGAACTCTTCTTCCAAACCTGCGACTAGATCTAAAAAGTCTTGCTTAACGATCAGATCGATCGTCTGAGGTGCAGAAACAGTCCAAGTCGTGGTGGATTCGACCACATCGGGTACAAGGTGAGCAATATAGGCTCGATCGACATAACCTGTCTGATTCAAGGTCAGCGTCACCAATGCATCCAATCGCTGTAATGCCATTGCCGTCAGGTCAGCCGCACTAGGCGGTTCGTTTTTCAAGGTTGCCCAAATACAACGCAGCCCACAGAGTCGATCGCTGCCATAACGTGGGATTTCGATCGTGGGAATCTTGGTCTGGGTCGGGGTTCCCAGTCCCACTCGAATCACCTGCCCACGCCGATTAATAAATGCACAAATCGGTCGCCTAATGTCGAAAGCGATCGATGCCAATCGCTGAGCAAATTCTGGGGTTGTGAATCGCTCAAGGGGGAGTCTTTGTCCGTACAGTCGTTGGAGTTGCTTAAGTTGATTGGCTTTTAACCCAAGTAGATCGCCATGAATAGTTTCGATAAAACCACTCCTGAAAAGTAATTATTTCCATCCTACACCTCACGCTCTACTCTCGGCATCTACCAGATAACTCCACTAGATGATTCCAGTGTGTCCAAATGATTACCATCGCCATCGTATCGAGTTGGCAATATTGGCGGAGTAGATCTTGCCATTTTTGTTTGATCGCTTCGTCTTCGCTATGTTGACCAAACAGCATTTCTAAATAAGCCGTCATCGCCCCCGTACCATCTTTGATCGCGATCGACTGTTCTGAGATTTCGATCGAACTCAAAACATCATAGGGATTGAGGATTTTGCCGTTTTCAGCTTTGAAATATGTCGCTAGCCAAGGCAGTTGATACAAATATGGATTCGTTACCCAGATCGCAGGTAAAACTGATTTCAGCGAAGTTTTAGCCTTCATGCGGGGATGGAAATAATATTTCAGCGTCATCGCATTCATATCTACGAGTCGAGTTTTATTCCAGTTGTTAAATTTGACGATTTTGCTCAGCCACGTCTTTAATTCAAGATTCTCGTAACCGTAATCGTCCATCTGAAAGTAAATATCTCGCAAGACATTGTTTTCGTGAGTCGCCCAAGTAAACACAGTGCCAGTATCACCTAGCTGAGCCATCAAGGTTTCGGCAAATTCAAAATTAGGGATGACATCGCCCACACTCAGCCAGTCAGAATGAATCGGGGCTTCGCCATAACTCTCGATCGTATGGCAACTCCACTGAAAGGCGATTTGCTCGTAAGATTTAATCCCAACGTCGCTGTCTTTACTAACCTTGTGATAGGGAATCGGCATTTGGGCGGTTTCAAAATCGATAAAGTGCAGCGGATATTTGCAAGCAGCGATCGAAGTTTTGAGGTTATGCGAAATCCACTCTCGATCGTTGAAGGTATTTTCGATTTGGACAAGCTGCCGTTCTAGGTAAACCGTATTTTCCAGCAGGTCGATCGGCATGTCATACAAACTCACTTTGCCTTGCTCGATCAAATTGTTAACCACAGGATTGTCATTCCCCCCAACTCTGCCACCTTGATATAGATCGAGGATATGCGGTTCGACTTCGGCTAGTTCACCCCAACAATCTTTAAACCCATCGCGTCGATCGAAGTCATTACCTCTAAATTCACATTTTTTACAATTTTTATCGATCGGAGTGGCAATCTTACGCAAACCATCCGCCAAACTATCGACATAGACATTAGCGAGTTCGATCAAATTCGGCAGTAGTTCATTCACCTCATCTGCCACACTCACCACCGTGAGAAAATGATTTGCTCGCAGTCGATCGATATCACCGAGAAAGTCCACTTCGATATCATCGAAATTGCTATGAGGATTTATGGCTCTGATCTTAAAGTCAGCCGCAAATCTTTCGATCTTACCTAGCTGTGAGGAGTCGGGCATACAGAGGTAAGGAACAATCTCAGCTTCGGGAAATTCCGTTTGCAATACATAAGTTTGGTAGGCGATATCCTCAATATATCCCCGCCAATGGCTGCTGACCCGACCACTTTTTTTATGCCTGAACAGATTTAGACCACGATATTTAAGTGCTTCAGCATTCTCTACAGTATTGAATGACTTTGACCTAATCCCAATCAGACTAAACTTATTGCCCTGTTTAATCAGAATATCAACTCTAACTAACTTGTGTTGGGCATAAATCGCCGCGTCAAACAGCGTTACATTCTCTTGCTGGAGATATTGTGCGGTTTGGTGAATACACGCTTGAAGCCCTCGATCGGATTGAATCTTGATGCCTTCATGATATAAAAGCTGTGCTGTTTTCTCAAGGATGAAACCACCGCTAGACAGCATCCTTGTGTATCTACTCTCGCGCTCAACCGTGGGATAGCCCAGCTTTTTATAGTAGAGTTTGGTCGCGCAGGTTTGAGCAACTTTAAAATCAGACTTAGAAAGATAGATCGAATCAGTCATGCCGCTATTAACCCACCATATGCGTACCGTTTTCTAGATTTCCCCCTCTCCTCTCGAGGGAGGGGCTAGGGGAGGGTTCATAATTTCTTCGCCTTGCGGAAATCTTGCACTACTTGTTTCACATCTTTTTTCTCAGCATCCACCAGATAGTTCAATCGTCGCATATCGTCATCCGAAATCTTGCCACCCAGTTCTTTCATTACCTGATTTAGTTCGGGATATTTGGTCAGAGTTGCAGCGCGAACTACTGGGGCAGCTTCGTAGGGCGGGAAATATTGCTTGTCATCTTGCAGCACTACTAGATCCAAGTTAGAAATCAATCCGTTGGTCGAGTCACCCGCAATCAGATCTACTTGCTTGTCCGCAAGGGCGCGGTAAGTTAAACCTAAATCCATTGATTTTGGTGGTTCAGCAAATTTGAGTCCATAGGTTTTGGCTAATCCTGTAAATCCATCGGCACGTTCGGTAAATTCGTAACCAAAACCAGCCTGCCATTGTGGCGTATATTTTGCCGCCTCTGAAATTGTACTGATTTTAAGTTGGCGAGCGTCTTGACCACGCACGATGATCGCAAATGTATTGTTAAATCCCAGTGGCTCTGTCCAAGTTAGACCAAACTGCTGGGCGTAAGTCTGTTTGACCTGAGTGTAAACTTTTTGTCGATCGACGATTGGTGGATTTTTGAGAATAGCCGTAAAGGCCGTGCCCGTATATTCGGGATAGATGTCGATTTCACCAGCGAGGATGCCCTGATGACAGACAAATGTGCCACCTAAATTAAACTTTCGATCGACTTTAATCTCGGTCTTAGCTTCGATCTGTTGCGCCAAGAGTTCACCCAAAATTACCTGCTCTGTGAAGTTCTTGGAGCCGATGATCACGCGCTTTTCAGGATTTTGAGAACTACATGACGCGATCGCCCCGATTAAAATTGCGATCGCCCCAACAAAACCGAGAGCAGAAAAAACTTTTTTGATCATGACTATCTATCTATAACTTTTAGCTTTCGTTCTAGTCCACCCAAGCCCAAATCAAAAATTAACGCCATCACCGCCGCAGGAACTGCACCCGCTAATATCTGTTGATTATCCACCACCGCCACACCTCTAAAGATAAAAACGCCTAACCCACCCGCCCCGATCGCCGCCGCAATAGGAGCTAAGCCCACCGAAATTACCACCGCCACCCGCACACCCGCCAGAATTACGCCACTCGCTAACGGGAGTTCAACTTGACGCAATAACTGCCAATCGGTCATCCCCATCGCGATCCCCGCCGATCGCACAGCAGCATCGATCCCCGTGATCCCAACATAGGTATTCCGAATGATCGGTAAAAGGGCATAAAGGAATAGAGCCACAATCGCCGTCCGCGCCCCAATGCCGCCAATCCATGGAATCGGAATCAAAACCCCAAATAGAGCAAGACTGGGGATGGTTTGGACGACATTGGCAAACCCCAAGACGAATTTACCGAGTCGCGGTTGTCGGGTCGCCACAATCCCCAACGGAATTCCCACCAAAATCGCGATCGAACTAGAGATCCCAACCAGATAGAGATGCTCCCATGTCCGTTGCGCGATCTCCAACCCATAGCGATCGAAAAACTCAGTCAAGCCCATAATTTCAAATCAAATCGCTAATCGTTGCAAATCGTTGAGGCACTCTATAAAAATACGGGCTTGCGGTACTGTCGATCGAAGAAAATCCGATCTCGTACACAACTCTACCAATCGCCCTTCATGCATCAATCCAATCCGCGATCCTAAAAACAAGGCTTCCTGAATATCATGCGTGACAAACACGATCGTTTTGCCCAATTGTTGCTGTAACTGTTTCAGTTCTCGTTGCATTTCCATTCGAGTCAGCAGATCCAATGCCCCAAATGGCTCATCCATCAGCAAGATCGGCGGATCGGCAGCAAGAGCCCGTGCCACGCCAACCCTTTGTCTTTGACCACCTGAAAGCTGATGAGGGTAGCGATCGGCAAATTCTTCGGCGGGTAGTCCCACCATGATTAGCAACTGATTTATCCGACCTGTGATTCGATCGAGGCTCCAATTTTCCAGTGATGGCACAAGTCCAATATTTTGCGCCACTGTGAAATGGGGAAATAAGCCTGTTTCTTGAATCACGTAGCCAATCCGCCGTCGTAATTGAATTGGCTGCCATACTTTCGTGGACTTACCTTCAACCAGCACCTCACCCTGCGAAGGATCGAGCAAGCGATTAATCAACTTCAAGGTCGTAGTTTTCCCACAACCACTCTGTCCTAGCAGTACTAAAAATTCACCTTGATAAATCTCAAAATCAAGCTGTTTGACGAGCTGGCGATCTTTCGGGCGATGATTTAGGCGAAAGCTGACATCACGAAATTCGATCGCGACTTGTTGATTAGCTCGATCGTTAGTTAAAGTTAAAGATCGATCGGGCATAAATCCTTACTAACCTATTTTTACCAGTCAGATCTTGATATTTGTTTAACCAGAAGTGGGTACGATATATGTAAGCAAAAGTTTAGCCGCCGCTAAGATCGCTTACCCTGACTCACTATAACTCCAAACCTAGAGAGCTTAGGTTTTATTCTTTGCTTAGGATATACTGCTTGAGACGGCTGAATCTGAAGGAAAGATGAGCTGACAAAATCCGCAGGCTAGAACATAAATATGTATTCGCGTAGATACTCAGGTTGATGTTAGATAAACTAAAGGAATGACAGCAGCATCACCTTACAGAACCACGATCGACATCAGTGATGAGTGTTTAGAACAGTTCCATAAATGGACTAACTACAACACACACAATGACCAGAGCAGCAATACCAAGTTTCAAATGCGTGATTTTCATATTGATTTGGGCATGGCTGTGTTGGGTTTTGCTGTGTTATGTGACTGGACAGTGAAGTCTCGAAAAATTGATTTTAAAGGCAAAACCCATTTAATCTATGAGCTAAGGGGTGATTCGAGTCCCCAATCCGTACCAATCTATCGTCAGAACTGCAATGAAGAGATGGCTAATTTCCTGCATAGCCGACTAATTCGCACTCTAGATTTTTTACGAGTTTGCTCAAAATATTCAGGCATACCTCATGTCCACATTGTTTGCATTCGCAATTGCTATGTCATGAGTGCGATCTGGAAACCATACCAAAACAAAATCTGGATGACTCCGATCGATCAAGTCGAAGGTCTATCGTTTAGTAATAACCTGATCTAGTTTGCTTACTCTATGTCAGGATTTATGTCAGGATATCTCAACTTCAGGGGATACTGCCCAAATATTTAGATCCTCGCAAAAAATTATCCCGATCGAAATTCTTCTAAGCTGAACATCTATTCGATCTAAGCTCTTTCTGCTAGATATTCTAAACGCCTATCTCCATATGTTTCAGGTACTTTTATTGCGGAAAACACAAAAAAATGACCAAGACATTACTACTAGATTTAGCTCAATTCCAAAAATAATTCCAAAAAAGATTGAAAAAATTGGATAGATATGTTCAACTCTTAATACACATCTGTTATAGACTAATTAATCATATCGTTTTGGATTTCAATTATGAGTTTAAGTCTTCCATTAGATTTATCGTCTTCAAGCAAGTTCTCTGACAACCTTCAGTCATTGAGTCTCCACTATCAAAAGCTACTGGCTGATTATGAGCCTGTAGTTACTGAAGCTCGTGCTCAACTTCATGCTGTCGAAGTTCTACTACAGGGAACAACAAAGAGCTTGAGTCTCCCATCTGGAGTATCTGCTCCAGTAAAAGTGAAAGGTACACCTGGTCGCAAGCCCAAAGTGGCTGTAGCCCAAGAATCTACTCCTGTTGAATCTGTACCAACTATCGCTGTTGCCTCTGAAACAGTGAAGAAGAAAGGTCCTAAGCCAAAGGCTACAGCAAAAATCAAGGCTACTCCTAAGGCTAAAGATGCGTCTACACCTGCTAAAGGTCGTCCTAGACGCAACTCTCTCTTGCAATTCACCGCCCCATATCAGGGTAAAACCCTCACTGATGCGGTTGGCATGATTCTGAAAGAGCGTCAAGGCAAAGCTGTAAGCATCGAAGATGTCGTGTTGGTTTTGTACGGAGAATTGGAGATTGAGCTGTTCAAGATCGCCAAGGATAGAGTCACGAAGAATCTATCTAAGGGCAAGGTAAATGGTCTGTGGGATAGAGTTGCCGATCGCCTCGGTTACTACATTCTGAAGCGTTAATTTTGGCAGTATCCTGTCCTGTTATTTGATTGGCTGGCTATTGAGCTTACACTTTCTGTAATCTCCATACCAGCCATGATTTTAGGCTTGACTTTAAGATTAATTGGCAAAATTAAGTGGCAAGATAAGCGATTGCTAATAGTTCTCTCGTCTAAATTCGCTAGGCAATTCTATTCGATCGCCATCTTGCCAAATTCCCAAGTGCTGGGCTTGAGCCGCTTGTTCAGCACTTGCGTATCCTTCACATCCTTTGCTAGAGGGATTGTAGAAATGGGCATGTCCCTGCTCTACTAGGGCTTTATTCACGTTATAGCTGTATTTGTCGCTGTGTTTATCAGTGATAAAAACTTCGGCTATTAATCTTCCAAATCGATCTTTCGTCAACACATTTAAGCGAAAGCGTTTTCCAGCGACTAAAGACTTAAGGACTTTTCTGGAACTCTGTCCACTCTTTTGCTTAAGTTCAGGAGCATCGATACAAGCCAAACGAACTTTAGTTTTAATCCCACTTTGGACGATTGTGATGTTATCGCCATCATAAAATTTAACCGCAAAACCGTCAAAGCCTGATGCTTGAGCCGACTGCATAAACGCCAGATTGGTCAGGGCGAAAACAAAAATCAATAAAAATTCGATCACTTCAAGAATTTGGGCAATAACTTTAATCTCTAGAATCAAGCTAGATCTGACTGCACACCGCGAAGGATGCGTGATAGCTCAGTCTTTTCATCCACCGATACACGAGTCGGCGAACCACTGAGAATGCGCTCAAAGCCTTGGAAGGAGTCTTTGATTTGCGCTCCTTGATCGGTGATGATGTACTCTCTAATCCGATTATCGTGTCTAGAACCACGCATTTTAAACACGTTGACTGCACGAGACATTTCGCCTCTGATTTCCACATATTGCAACAGGATAATCGTATCAGTAATCGTCGAGATATGCGACTCGGTAATTGAATGCGAACCCATAAACTGATCGGTCGTGTTCGTAAACAGACCCGTGATTTCCTCTTGCTTTACATATCCCGTTAAGCCAATCACGAACTGACGGAAAGTATTGTTGCTCACGCCTCTTGCTAATGCTGAGAGCGAGTCGATCGCAATTCGAGAGGGCTTAAAACTATCAATTTCTGACTTAATCGTTTGTAAGTGATCTTCTAAGCCTGTAGCTTCGGGATAGACGCAGATAATTTTTAATAATCCTTGATTTTCTAGATCGTCAAAATCTGTTCCCCATGACTGAGCATTGCGGGTAAGTTGAGCGCGTGATTCTTCATAGGCAAATAGGATAGCGCGCTCACCATTCTGGCAGCCAGTTTCGAGAAACTTACTCACCATCAACGTTTTACCCGTTCCTGTTGCACCTGTGACCAGAATAATCGAGTCCTTGAAGTAGCCCCCACCACACATTTCATCTAGGGTTTGAATCCCTGAAGAAACTCGCGTGTTGGAAGATTTTTGGGTTAAGCGCATGGCTCCTAAAGGAAAGATATTGATCCCTTTATTTGTCATCGTGAACGGAAATTCACCTTTCATATGGGTTGTGCCGCGTAATTTCAAGATTTCGGCGGTGCGATGACGACGCTCTCCTTCTAAAACATTGCGTAAAATTACGACATTATCAGACACAAATTCTTCGACCCCAAATCTGGCAACAGGCCCATACTCTTCGACTCTCTCAGTGGTCAAAACTGTGGTTACACCTAGGGATTTCAACCGTGCTACGAGCCGAAAAATCTCACGACGGACTAAACCGATCGACTCGTATTGTTGAAAAATTGCTGTAATCGAATCGATCGAAATGCGTTTTGCTTTGTATTTGATAATGGCGTATTGAATTCGCTCAATTAGGGCAGACAGGTCGAAATCTCCGACAATTTCTTGACCATCAGGATCGGGAGAGGCATCAAGAATAAATAGCTTGCCTTGATCGACAAATTTTTGCAAATCCCAGTTGAAGCTATAGGCGTTTTTAATGATATCGGCGGGGGATTCTTCAAACGTGACGAATATACCGTGGTCATCGAATTCGACAATACCGTTGTAGATGAACTGCATTGCAAATAAAGTCTTGCCTGTCCCCGATGTCCCGCTTACTAAGGTCGATCGACCCATCGGTAGACCACCTTGCGTGATGTCATCAAGACCTTCGATCATGGTTCGCAACTTATGAACGCCTAGCACCTGATGATCGGGCGCAGAACTAGTCAAGGGATTAGGCATTGTCAGTTAGCTCCTCATAAAGTAAGTCAAGACCAATTAATACTTTCTCTCGATCGGAAAGATCGCCAATAATTTTACGCACAGGCGGCGGCAAGATTTTTGCCAAGGTGGGCGTGGCAAGAATCTTGTCCTCTTCGGCAAGCTGAGGATTTTTGAGTACATCAATTACTTTGAGCGTGTAGACTCCTTGAAATTCCTTTTCGAGAATGTCGTTGAGCATTTTTAAAGCACGAACGGAGTTGGGTGTATTCCCAGCCACATAAAGTTTCAGTACATATGATTTACGAATTGGACTCATGATATTAATGTTTCTTTAATTATGCTTCTCTTGTAACTGAGCGACGGTACATTTCACATAAGTGGGCAATCACATCAATTAAAGCGATGCGATAGTCCAGCAATATTTCTTCACTACGTCCCTCCAGTTTTAACCGTTTAGCAAATTCATCCATCAGATGCATGTGGATTTCTAAAACCTGCGACACCGAAACATCACCTAAAAAAGCTAAATTGGCAAACTCATCAATTAATTGGTTGATCGCATTAGCTTTATCCTTAAAGTATTCTAGGATAATCAAGCGATAAATCTTCTTCAAGTTCTTCAGATAAACTTCCCGATCGGATGCTGAAAGACGGCGGACAAACTGTTCAGGGTCACGTTTGGAGTAAATGCCTAGGTATCCTAATCGAGCTTTGAGTTTTTCCGCTAGACGCTCCTGTTGGGCTGCGACCGAGATAAAAATTGTCGAGTCAGGTAGATTGATCGGCAAGTTGCACTTTAGGTAGGGCGAAAGTTCTAAAAATGTAGAAATCGATCGATCGATCGCCACAGGAAGTTCGGTAAGTTGTTCTGAGGTCAGAGTAATCACAGCGTTGCTAAATTCTTTTAAATATTCGTGCAGAAAGCCGCTAAATGCTTCTGTCGCAATATCTAAACCAAGCGGTGACAGGATGACAACTGTAGGCAAGCAAACACCAAATCTTTCGAGTTGATGAGCTACAGTCTCAGGCTGTCCCCAGATCACCAGACCATCATGTGGATGCTGGTGGGTAAATACTTCAATCAGGTTCTCTAGGCTTGAGACGATCGTGAGGCTATAGCGATCTGGAGGAAGTGCCTTACTAAGCAACTCGCCAAATAATGATGTTTGTCCTGATGTTTCTGTGTATAAACAGCAGATTTGCAGACTAGGAGAAGACGAAGACACTTGGCAAGCTTTGACTAGGGTTGATTGACCGAGATTTATAGCCCGAAATTTATAAATAGAAATTTATGAGCAGGAATTTGTTAGATGTTTGATTAATTAGATTTGATTGCTTTTGAACATAGTTGTGATCTTAAGCTTTATTTTCTCATTTATTGCAGCAAACCGTGTGAAATTGTTGATGCCAGCAAATTTTTTGGATTTGATTAGATTGAGTTTAAGCAAATTGAAGATTTGGCAAAGTTAATTTTCGATATTTTTGTTGTGTTTTATGATCGAGCCTGTTGATTTAAATCAGACTCTAGATCGAGTTATCCAGCCTCAGACAATCACCTGTGGATTGGAAGTAACTGGGCTAGAAGCTATGTCACTACTTCAAAGTGGCTGGGCTTATGTTGTCGTGCTCAATCAACGCGAGCAACCTCAGGGGCTGTTTGACTCTCAATCTGTTTTAGGTTGGTTAACTCCAAATAGTTCTGGCAATGATTACTCTGCCCATAGCAGTAAGAGTTTAGCTGAGTTAGACTTGCAGCCTTTACCTTCGATCGACCACCACACAACTATTGGTAAATTTATCGATCGAATTTCTCAATATCACTACTCCGCTAGTATTTGGGCATTGGTGAATGCCAGAGGTAAGTATGTCGGGGTCGTAGAAGTTTTACCTTTGATGCGGCAACTGGTTCAACAAAAAACAACTGGTTCAGAACAGTCACTCCAGCAGTTATTTCGCTTAATCGAACTATTGCCATTACCTCTAGTAGTTCACAACACCAAGGGCAAGGTGTTGGGCATGAATCAAGCTTGGCGCGACCATTTAGATCTAACCCTGACCAAGGGCGATCATTTGATCGGGCAAGATAATCTTTACCAGTGCTTTATCTCCTCGGCTGGCGACAAACACACATGGCAGATCGAAACTGCACCAATGACAGGGGAATTACAGGGGCTGAGAATTGCGATCGCCCAAGACATCACGCCGCAGGAACAATTAGCTGAAGAACTTTCAGGTCAAAACGCCGATCTGATCAGATTAAATCGGCTCAAAGACGAGTTTCTTGCCTGTATTAGCCATGAATTAAAAACACCTTTGACTTCGGTGATCGGGATTGCAAATTTACTTAGTTCTAAGGCAATCGGGGATTTAAACGACCGCCAGAGCCGTTATGTCAACATGATCCATCACAGTGGTCAACACCTCACCGCGATCTTTGACAATATTGTGGACTTGGCAAAAGCCGAAACTGGTCAACTGGAGCTGAATTCCGAACCAATTTCTACCCAGAATTTATGCGAACAAAGTATTCAGCAAGCCCAAAGACTAAACCAGCAGGATTCATTAATCAAAGGCTTAAATCAAATAGACGGTAAACCTTTAGAACTTAAGATTCCCCTTGATATCGATCCTGCGGTTGCCACCCTAGTCGCCGATGGCGTGAGAGTGCAGCAGATGCTAGTGAATTTGCTATCCAATGCCTTGAAATTTACCGAAGCCACTCAACAACCCCAAGTCGGCTTAACGGTGCGAAGTTGGGAAGGCTGGATTGCGCTTACAGTTTGGGATCGCGGCATCGGCATCCCCGAAGATCGGCAAAATTTGATCTTCCAGAAATTTCAACAGCTCGAAAATCCCATGACCAGAAGATTTGACGGCACTGGCTTGGGCTTAGTCCTAACTCGTCATTTAGCGAGACTGCATGGCGGTGATGTCACTTTTGTATCGCAGGAGGGTGTGGGTAGCCAATTTACGATCCTGTTACCACCAACTCCACCCAAGTCGATCGATCTGAGTTCTACGCAAGTGTCGGCAATGCCTAGTCGGTTAGTGCTAATCGTCGAAACAGTGCCTCAAGATGTCGATCGACTGGTCACAACTTTAACTGCTTGGGGTTATCGCGTCGTAGTTGCCCGTTCTGGCACAGAGGCCTTGGAAAAGGCACGGCGATTACAACCTTGTTTAATTTTGCTCAGCCCCGATCTACCGATGCTGTCAGGTGGGGATGTGCTGGCTCTCCTCAAGCAAGATCCCACTACCACAAATATTCGGGCAGTAATGACAGTCAGTTCTACCGATAAAGAGATGCCCCAAGCGGATGGCATTTTGCTGAAACCTTTTCAAGATAGCGACCTAAGTGCAGTATTGGCAAACTATGCGCCGAAAACCTTGCCGCTAACCCTGTTGTATATTGGCAAAGACGCTGATGAAGAAGTGATCGAACAACTTCAGGGATTGGGGCATCGGCTATTACATGCCGATGATGCCGATGATGCCGAAACGATCGCAAAAATTTGGCATCCCGATTTAATCTTACTTAAATGTCATTTCGATCGATTGGGTCAAAATCTTGAGGACTTGGCTCAGCAAGATTTACTCTCACACCTCCCGATCGCTGTGTTGGGAAAAGTCACAGAGGCGCAGAGATTAAAATTCCCCCAACTGGAATTACACGCTTCTCCAGATATTGCGGTCGATCGAATCACATCAGTCGGTTTAGATCAGGCGATCAAACGGGCAATGGGATATCTCCAAATACCAACAGTATTGCTATTTAGCCCCGCGCTCTCCGATCCTCTAGCCCAATCTCTGCATCAGTCTTTACATCAGTACTTACTACTAGCAGGATTGCAGGTGCAGCTTGCCGATGATCCTGAAAAAGTAGCCCAACAACTTGAGACTCGCAATATTAACGCACTCTTAATTACCTTGCACGAGCGATCGCATTCAGAATCCGCAAATCATAGTTGGGTCAAACTCCTGACTAAAACTCTTGTCGGTCTTAATTCTGCTCATTTCCCGATCATTATTATTGACGGTAGGGTTGAGGATAATTCCGAGCCTGAAGCATTAAAACATCTACGGCAAATGGCAACTGTTGTGCTCGCCCAAGATCGCGCAATCGCCGACCTACTCCCCACCCTAAAACAACTAATCAACGATCGATACTTTTGATTAACCCATCTCCTCGTCAACAGCTTGAAGAGATAGAATTAAATTTCTAGAGCAAGCAATTTGCTATTTGTTTATGCGTAAATCATCGCAGTCAAGGCTGGAAAACATAAAATCCTCTGCAAGGCGTGAGAGTATACAAGAACGCGGGAATCAGGTAATTGTAAGCGCTTCAGGTGGAGTTCTTGTGGGAGTAGCCCTCTCATCAATTGGCTTGACTGCTGTAATAATTGGGGCTATCTTTGGTGGGGCTATTGGGGCTATTGGGGCTATTCTGGGTGGGACTATCAGAACTTCCCCTAATATTCAATCAGCCGATGAGGAAGAAGCAATCGAAGAAGCAATCGAGCATCTAAAATGACTCAGGATGAACTACCCCAACCTGCTACGCGAGGATGGGGTTTCTAAATTCCCATCGAGCAAGGAGTGTTTTTTACGTTTCGCCGAGCCAAGTTGCGCCATCCCG
>JARCMB010000226.1 GCA_030248825.1 Pseudanabaenaceae cyanobacterium MP8IB2.15
CCATTGTAAGTTGGAATGCAGATACTAACTTTTGGGGGCATACTTTCAGAAAAGCTAGCGATCATTATTGCCAGGCTCGGTGAGCAAAGATTGCCGAGATTGCCTTATTGCCACGAATTTGATTTGATAACGGCAAATGTCCTTTAGGTGCGGCGATGTCCCAGATAAATCCTCCAGGGTAACGGGTGAAACTACCGTCTCGTTTCCAGCCAATTTGCAACCACAATTTTTCCCATTTTTTGCCAAGACCGAGCCAGATTTTACGCTGCACCGAATAGCCAAACTTGCCTTCAGAATAGACTAACCATAAATTATCGATCGACTTGAGGTCAGTAGCAGGGATTCGATCGATATCCGTAAAATATAGCCAACCGCGCTCCACTGCCGCACTCCCTGCCGCCGCACACATCTTTTGGTTAGTTAATTTATCGGCTGCTTCAAAGTCCTGTAATGCTAGGAGCTTTTGCAATGGTTCGTAGTCAACACCCGCCTCTGATTCGATCGCTAAGATGCCAGTGGGGAAGTGGGTCTGAAGCATCTGTAATATTTCTGGAACCTCTGATTTCAATAAAACTTGGTAAGCTTTACCATCCAAGTATGTCGTCTCAACCTGCGTCGATCGACGTTGCAACAAAAAATCGATCAACTGCTTGCAGCCAGCTTCCCCATAGCTAACCAGTTCTGAAATTACCTGCAATTTAACCTGTTCATTGCCTGATGTCAGTTTTGCGCTTAAATCTTGAATAGGATCGATGCTTGAGCGCACTTCGTTCATGTGTACCTAAAATTAACACTGTAAAAATCGACACAACATTTATAATGCCTTATTTTGGATCTTGGTGCTAGAGGGCGCAGATCTAGAGGTCTAGATTTGAGTCGATCGATTAGGAGTAAATTATGCGGAAATTCGGTTCGAGAATTTTACTGTTTGTCGTGGCGTTGCTGCTATTCGTTGTCACTAGTTGTAACCAACAAGATGCCAGCATCCACCTGACAATGGGAAATCCCAGTCAAGCCACTGCTCAGATCTCAAATGCTGACAACTATCTCATGCGAAAACAAGGATATGCTCTGTCGTACAACAGCAGTAAAGGGATTCCCAATTGGATAAGTTGGCAACTCAATCGCGACTGGCTAGGTGGATTGCAACGCCAAAATGATTTCCGTCCCGATCCCGATCTACCGTCGGAATGGTACTCTGTGAAGCCATTTGACTATAATCGAACTGGTTACGATAAAGGACACATGGCTCCGTCTGGCGATCGAACTAAAGATGCGGCGATTAATTCCGAAACTTTTTTGATGACGAATATCGTGCCACAGGCGCGTGACAATAATCGTGGCACATGGAGAGTATTAGAAGAGTATTCTAGAGGACTGGTGAAAGCGGGAAAAGAACTCTACATCATCTCAGGTGGGATTGGCGAGAAAAAGAAAATAGCTAAAGGTAAAGTATCCGTTCCCGATCGAGTTTGGAAGATCGTAGTTGTATTGGATCGACCTGGACAAGGTGTAAATGGCGTGAATGTAAATACTCGTGCGATCGCTGTAGACATGCCGAACGAGAATAAAATCGCTCCAGATTGGCGCAAGTATCTCACTACGATCGATCGACTAGAATCTGAGACTGGATATAATTTTCTGTCGAATGTATCTGAATCTATTCAGCAATCGATCGAGTCTAGGGTTGATGACGAAACTAGCGGTGCAATCGATCGTGGGAATATCGATCGCCAAATTCGATAAAGATCGCGATCGCATTTTGAGTTACTTTTTACTTTCTTCAAGCTTGATATATTCACAAAAGATATTAATGCCAACTTTGAGGATGTAGAGAACGATGACAGTGGCGATCGCAGGATCGATCGGTAAGCCAACTGAACTAACCACTGCGACGATTAAGCCTGTAAGTAATGGAGCGCTAGTGGGATTCTTTTGATATTCCTTAACTTGGTTCTGAAATCCTTCTTTGCCGCAGAGTTCTTGACGGAAGACGGTGAGAGTGGATTGCCAGAGTTTGGTGTTGCCAAATTCCTGATTGCCATGTTGTTCTGCCCATAGCTGTTCAAAGCTCTGTTCGAGGTTGCCGTTGGTTTCGGTGAGAGCTGATAGGGCATTTCGCGCAGGAGCGTAGTCTTGCAAAAGTTGGCTAATATTTTGGATTTCGGCTGGGGTAAGTTGGGGAGTCATCGTTCTATATGTTGCTGTAAATGTTTTATAGACATCGAATCTAATGATAGTAATCGTTACTATTTTGTTAAGAACCTACAGCTTGTAAAGTCTTGAGTTCTAGATTCGTCATGATATTAATAGAGCTTAGATCGACCTGTAGTTTTGCAGACTCAATGGTAGTCCCGACTAAGCCTTCTTCTGCGTCAAAGTCCACTGACACCAAATCGCTAATCTCTTCTGTTCTGACGCTGGGGAGATCGCTAAGATCGATATAAAGTGTATCGGTATCTGCAAAGTAATGAATTTTCATGACAGTCTTGCTTTCCTTTCTAGTTGTTTGCGAAAATTGCGATCGAAGAATGCGTTGTGAATAGTTTCTCCGTCTTCTAGTGTTACTACTCTCAAAACTCGATTATCTGCTTCAGGAATTATGCCCCAATAGCGAATTCTTCCGTTTGTTGAGAACTATTTTATGAACTACCCCACCCTGCTACGCGAGGATGGGGTTTCTAAATTCCCATAGAGCAAGGAGTGTTTTTTACGCTTCTTCGAGCCAAGTTGCTGCATCCCGCCACAATAAGCAGGGGATGCAGTAGAGCTTAGCCCTCCACGTTTGACG
>JARCMB010000227.1 GCA_030248825.1 Pseudanabaenaceae cyanobacterium MP8IB2.15
ATTGCCCCTACTTTGATCCCCGATAGAACTGCTCGATCCAAGCACAAATTTCCAGAGTCTAGCAAATCCATTGTTGGAAAAGTTAGCACCATAAATTAGATGAAGTAGTTCGGGTTAAGCGGAAGCAATAAGAGAGCAGATGCCTCCTGACTAGCCAATTTCATCCTGATTTCATTTTTACATGACATACTTTGTTCAAATTGTTTAAATATAAAACTGATGAAAACATTTTCTGTAAAAAAATATTTAGGGATATCGCTTCTGATCGCGACCTCTACTGCCACCAGTTTAATTTCGATCGATTCGATCGTCCAAGGAAATGTAGATCGGCAGGCGATTGCCCAGATGGACATGAAAATGCATAACATGAGCGGTATGTCGATGGATTTGGGGCCAGCCGATGTATCTTTCGATCTGCGCTTTCTTGATGGTATGGTTCCACATCACCAAGGCGCGGTGGTCATGGCAAAATCAGCCTTGCAAAAATCTAAACGTCCTGAGATCAAAAAGCTGGCAGCAGCAATCATTAAGGCACAGGAAAAGGAAATTGCTAAAATGAGTCAGTGGCGAAAACAGTGGTATCCCAAAGCTAGCAGTATGCCAATGGCATGGAGCCAGCAGATGGGACACATGATGGCAATGTCAAAAGATCAAATGCAGGGCATGATGATGAATGTGGATCTAGGAGCTGCGGATGCTGAATTCGATCGACGGTTTATCAACGCGATGATTCCTCATCATGAAGGGGCTTTGGTGATGGCAACTGATACTCTGAAAAAAACTAAACGATCTGAAGTCAAAAAACTAGCTCAAGATATCCTGACTTCCCAAAAGATTGAGATCGCGCAAATGCAGCAATGGCGGAAAGCTTGGTATAAGAAGTAGAGGTTTTTGGGTGGATTTACATATTTTGTCCTGATTTTAACTCGATTCCGATTACACTATGGGAATTACGCACGACTCCTAATTAGTGGGGATATCATTTAGAATAACTAAAATCGAGGGCAAAATCTTGATGGATAGGAAACTAGACAGACGTGAATTCCTGATCTATGGTTCAGCTATGTTAGGTACAAGTTTAGCAATTAAAGTTACTCAATCTGAGGCAGTCTCGATCGATCGAAACTCGGCACTCAAACCGTCGATCGCTCCCAATACGATCGAAGTGGGATTGGTCTATGCTCAAACTGGATTTATGGTAGTGGCAGATCGGGGATTTGCTACTGCCCATAATTTAGCGATCGACTCAATTAACAAATCTGGTGGCATCCTCGGTAGACAAATTGTGGCAATCAGCGAAGATAGCGAATCAAATTGGCAGATCTTACAACAAAAAACCGAGAAGTTAATCCAGCAAGATCGAGTAGCGACAGTCTTTAGCTGTTGGACATCTGGGCGTGGAGCTAGTTGTTTAGATATTCATAGATATCGCTTTAATAAGTTAAAGGATAAGAATCTCAAACTGATTGAAGCTCGATCGAATGACGGTCGAACAAACATCATGCTTGAATCAGCATTTACCAGTATCGATCGATGGGAGCATGATTTTGAGTTGAGATTCGGTTAAACTCAGTAACAATACTTATCAAGATTAAACCCTTAAAATTTAAAGTAGATACTTTCCAAACAGAGAATCCCAGACTTCAAAGCATATTCAAAAGCCTCGATCGAATCAGACAGACAACTGCATTTTATCTAGATGACATCGAAACAACGGTAGGTAAAACTATTAATTTGTCGATCGCTTTTTTAGTGATTCTTTCTTCGGGGCTTTTTGTCGCTCAAACCTACTTAATCCCAGCGCAAGTTCGGCTGAATCTCGACCTAATTGATAATGCTATTTTAGTGATTTTTTCGATCGAGTATCTCTTGAGGTTTTGGGGTGCTGAAAATAAAATAAAATATTGCTTCAGCCTATATGCAATCATCGATCTAGTCGCCATCTTGCCATTTTTACTGGGGGATAATAGTTTTGCTTTTATTCGATTATTGCGCTGGTTTCGCTTACTCAGGCTAATTCGGCTGTTGGGGAATCAGAAACTATTTGGCAGGATCAGCAATGAAGACAGCATTATCTTTGTCCGTATTTTATTTACCTTATTCTCAATTATTTTTATCTTTTCGGGCTTAATCTATCAAGTCGAACATCCCATCAATCCTCAGTCTTTTAAGACGTTTTTGGATGCCTTCTATTTCTCGGTTTTTACGATGACTACTGTGGGTTACGGTGATGTCATGCCAGTATCAGAAGCGGGACGATTGATGACAGTTTTGATGGTTTTAACGGGAATTACTTTGATCCCTTTACAATTGGGAGAGTTGATCAAGCGACTGGTTAAAACTACTGGACAATCAGAGATTGCCTGCAATGGCTGCGGTTTAACGTTTCACGAATCCGATGCTCAATTCTGTAAAATTTGCGGTACAAAGCTAGAGAAAAGTTAGAAAGATTAGAAGGTTAAAATTAGAAATGCTGTCGAACACTTCAGTAGACTTTCTGCTTATATCATCACAGCTACTATCCCAATTTCTGTGGAGGGTTCAGGTATAGGCTTGCCGTCTTCTTGGAGAACTTCTAAGTAGATTTCAATAGCCTCTTTAATCAGATTCTCTATTTCTTGAAGAGTATCGGCACAGGCAACACATCCCAATAAATCTGGGACATAGGCTGAATAGTTACTCCCTGCCCACTCATAAACTACAGCATAACTTTTCATTACTTGTCCTCTAGTTGATTTCTGGAAATTTGCAAATATATCCAAATCCCTTGCAATTTACAAATCGCTAGCTTGGGCTTAACAAATAATTGCATGATTGCCACGAGAGTAATCCGCAACGATCGAAACATCAAAACTAAAAAAGAAGTATGTCTCTCTAAACTCAAAAGATAACTAGAAATCTCATATTTGATTTTTAAATCGAGATTCCGACTGGCGATCGAAGAAGTTTGATGGATTACCTGAATTCGATCGCTAATGTAAATATGATGTCCCTGCTTGGCATAACGCCGACAAAAATCAAAATCCTCGTAATAGAGAAAGTAGGCTCGATCGAAATATGGGAGATCTCTAAATTGCTTGAAGTTAAGGATTAGGCTACAGCCGCTCACCCAGTCGGTAGTCTTTGGGGCATTACTGATTGTCGATCGATCGTTAACCTCAGTCTTGATTTCTGCGATTAATCCTGTTCGCGGCTCAAACTTGCCACCACAAAAGTATAACTTGCGATCGGGTTCACAGACGGTTGTGCCCAAAATGGATATCTCTGGATTGGTGCGGAAAATATCAGTTAAAGTTTCGATCGATCCCTCAGCTAACTCAGCATCTGGATTAATCAGCCAAACTACTGCTTCTTGGGAATGTCGCCAAATACTCTCTAGTGCTAGGTTGCAAGCTCGTCCAAATCCAATATTTTCGTGCGAATCGATCATCTCTACCCACGCGCTTGCTAGTTGGGTGATGTTTCGATCGATCGGTGAATTATTAACGATGATTAGCTTGTAATTGGATATCTCTTGCGCCTGAATCGAGCTTAATAATTTAGCAACTAGCTCAGAAGAATGATAGTTAACCGTCACAAAATAGAGCATATTACTCTTGCTTTCTAATACCCCTCTCCCTCTAGAAGAAAGGCTAGGGGTTAGGGAAGTCTATCTCACATTCTTAAAGGCATCAGTTTTACTTACAAACTGACTCATCAAAATAGACATAACCGAACGTTTACGCACGATGATATTGGCACTGACTGACATCCCAGCTTGGAGCGGAATATTTTTGCTGCCAATCGCAAATGTTTGCTTTTCCAATGAAATTTTGGCGGGGAAAGAATAATATTGGCGAATCTGGGTGGGTGGTAAAGCATCTGAGCCGATCGACAGGAGCTTACCTTTAATCGTGCCAAACTCAGAACTAGGGAATGAGTCAACCCTAACTTCAACAAGAGCACCAATCCGATCTTGGAGAAAGCCAATATCTTGATTTGTGATATAAACTTTCGCCGAGAGATTGCCATTCGGCACAATTGTCATCAATGGTTGGGTGGTAGTAGCGTTGGAGATCACACCTCCCGCCGTTGCCGCAGGCTGCATATTAAATACAGTTCCAGAGATCGGGGCTTTAATCTCTTGATAACTGAGGATCAACTTTGCTTTACTTAGCTGACCGTCGATTTCAGCAATTTTTTTCTGATTGTCAGCGATTCTAGCCAGCAGATCTTTGCGAGTCTGAGAAATAGTGTTGTTGAGTTTTTCCCGCGATTGTGCGATTGCCGCTTCCAGTCGTTGGCCCTCTTTTTCTAAGCGTTCGATCTCAGCTTTTGATGACTCAATCTGGTTTTTACGATTTAAAACATCAGACTGTGCTGACTGAGTTCTTTGCTCCTGCTGGCGAAATTGCAATCTCGATAATGCCCCAGATTCGGCAACAGGACGCATTTCTTCGACAATTTGCTGATTATTTGCGAGGATTTGCTGTGATTTTGCCAAAATACCTTGATTAGTGACCGACACATTTTTCTGACTGGCTAACTGTTGTTGGGCTTGAGCGTATTGAATTTGAAGCTGACTTGCCTCATTTTCGGCGGCGGCAACGCGAGATAAAAATTCGGCTTGACTGGCCGCAAGAAGGCTATCTTGGGTCGAGGTAAATTCGATACTAGCCGTGATCCCAGACGAGTTATCTCGCTGGAAATTATTCAACTGCGCCGTATAAAATTGATTTTCGACTTCTAGAGATGCTTTGGCTTTATTTAGCGTTTCCCGATCCGACATTGGACCAGTAGGATCGAGTGTGACCACAACCTCGCCCGCTTTGACAGTCTGTCCTTCTTTGACCTGTACACTGCGAATCACACCACCAGATGGAGCCTGAACATCTTTGGTTGCACCTTCAGGTTCTAGCTTGCCCGTAGCGGGAACGGCTTCTTCGATCTCTGCGATCAATGCCCAACCAACCGCAGAGACGGTCATCACTACGATCAGCCAGACGAATGCTCTAGACCAAAAGACTGGTTTTTCGAGGATAACTGGATGTTCTTGAATCTCGTCGTATGACTGAGGTTGTTTGTCGGATTTTTTGAGAGATTTCATATCGGGTGTGGGTGTGAGTGAATATGAACTTGCTTTTTTAGTTTGCCTTTTAGCTTAAATTTGTGATTCTTGTTGTTGATAGAGACAGAAGTAACGACCGCGTAGTTGCATCAGTTCGGCGTGAGTTCC
>JARCMB010000228.1 GCA_030248825.1 Pseudanabaenaceae cyanobacterium MP8IB2.15
AAGTTTGGATCTTCGGAACTCGCGATCGCTGCTACTTTTTGCGCAAATCCGTTTGCATTAAGGGCAATTTCGAGGTTGGCAGTATCGTTGCTAGTAACTGCGAGGACTGCTTTTGCCTGATCGAGATTCGCCAGTTTGATCGTGCTAGGCAGGCTGGCATCTTCTAGGATAATTGCAATCTTGAGCGATCGAATCGTATTTAAAAACCGATTGTTGCGATCCCGTTCGATCACCACGACCTCATGCCCATAGCTAGTCAATTGGCGCGCAATCTGCACCCCCACACTGCCCAATCCACAGACAATGTAGTGACCTCGCTCAGGAATTGGCACGGATTTCCAAAACTGTTTGAAATGAGTACCTAAAACAAAATCATTTATCAGCGCATACATAATGCCAATTACCGCCGTACCGATCAGCATTGTCGCGGCGGTAAATATTTTAACGTTGTCAGTTGCCTGCTCCGCCACGCGATCGTTGCCGCCCGCTCCTGTCACCATGCCTACCGAGAAGTAGATCGCATCGATCGGTGAAACATTGGCGGTGAAGCAAACATAAACAGTCGAAGCGATCGAAATTGTCAACAACAAGATTAAAATCGCCACCAGCATCGAACGCGCTTGACGTTGGAGGTGTTTTAGTCCTGAGGTAAATCTGATTAACCTTTGAGATAGGGATTTTGGGCTGTTCCGCACACTGGGCTGGGTAGCGATCAAGATCCGATCGTCCAGCTCAATTTGACGGTTGTTAAGCACTGCCGAAACTAGATCGATTGGTTCATGGGCAGCCAAATAATAAATCATCATGCAATGGCGATCTTCCCATAACTCACTTAACTTGCGCCCCAGCCATGGATGTCGATCGTCGATATGCTCTTCATGTACTGGCCAGGTTTGCCGAAATAATTGCAATTGCCCGATCGCTTTTTTGCCCATTGCCGTAAACGCAAATACAGGTGCTGCTAATGCCGCCACGCTCAACGTCACATGACCATCAAGGGTTTGATCTAGTCGATTGCCAAGACTGGTGTTAAAAAGTCGATTAACAATCCGAATGTGAGGATTAAGTACCCGTGCTTGCATCAAGATCGTGAGATTGACCGACTCATCAGATCCCGCCAGAATCAAAGTCTGAGCTTCATGAATCCCAGCTCGCACCAGCGTTGTGGCAGCCTGAAGGTCGCCGATGATGATCCCACTGGAATCTCCCGAAATTGCTCGATCGTTGACTCCGATTACGAGTACATCCTGCTGTCGTAGTAGTCGCAAAATCTCATAGCCAGTTCGATCGAGTCCACAGACAATAATCTGAGGTTTCATAAGTCCATCAAAATTAACCGCAGGATTTTTGATATTAGCTTTCATTTTCTGTCTAAGCTGGTTCAAATGGCTGTAACTGAAAGCACTATTGCGATCGATCGATAAAAAGTTAAAATTAACCAACAGATCGCCGCTTATTACAAGTTTAATTCTGTTCTTTGAAAATTCTGGTATTAAGATATTGAGTCTTGTTAAACCTGCGATCGAAATTATGGAAGGATTGACCAAACGAGAAGTTTTAGCCGCACTTGCGATGCAAGGTCTATTAGCTAATTCTTTCAGAAATGAGAAATCTATAGCTGAAGAAGCTGTAACTTATGCTGACAATCTGATCGCTGAACTGGAAAGAAGCAAATCATCTGACCAAAATGTGCGTGAAACCCTGAGAAGAATTTATGACATTTATGGGTATGCTTGGCCTGACCCAGATCGTCGTACTGTCCGTCAAGCTTTAGGAATGGATGATCGCTAATTTCTGCATATATTTCACTACATCCAAAGGAGAAACATCATGCGTAATCAAATGCGTAAATCAGTCAAGATCCCTGTATTTTCCTTACTCCTGCTCCTGCTCGGTTATGCGGCTTTTGGCTGGTTGCTAGCGATTTACAAGAACAGTATGCTGGTTTGGTGGATATTGACTGGCTCGATCGCTTTTGGTTCTGCCTGGTTTTTAGCGCTGGCTTGGGCGATCGCCGCTGTATTTTTTGTGTTCTCGACCAAAACTCAGATCTTGCCATTGGTGATCGGAGTTTGTTTGATCTGGGCTTTGTTGATGTTTATTGCTCGCACAGAAGTAGAAGCAATTAGTGATAACAAGATCCAACGTTTTTTTGCTTTAGCGTTGGTCGCAGCTCTGGGCATGGGTTTAGGTTGGCTGGCAGATAGCACCGTGCTCGGCAGTTTAGGGAATTCGATCATGCAGGTTAGCCCAAAATAAAATAGGGAGGCGATTAATCACCTCCCCACTTAAAGTTTTATTTAGACTCGTAAATCTAGTTTAAATCTAGTTAAATTTACTCTTCAGCCGTATCATCAGGTATTTCTTCTGGCTCAACCGCATCAACCGCATCAACAGCATCAACCGCATCAACCGTGATATCAGGAGACACATCATCAGCATCAACAGCGATATCAGGAGACACATTAGCAACGTCTTCAGATGTACCCTCAGAATCGGGTGAAACCGCACTGCCAGGTGGAGTATTCATCTGTTCACGATACTTAGCTGCCATCTCTTCTGCGCCAGTGTAGACAACTTG
>JARCMB010000023.1 GCA_030248825.1 Pseudanabaenaceae cyanobacterium MP8IB2.15
GTTCTCAAACTGATTTGCCCAAAAGGCATTTTCTAAGTTCTGGGCTCGATCGCGGGCAACATGATAAAAATTTTCAGGATTACTAAACGGAACAGGTGGCACTAGTTCTACTTCCGCGCCTAAAGTTCTAAGTAGGTCAATCTTCTCTTGAGATTGATTATTTGGCATGACGATAAAGCTGCGGTAACCTCTGGCATTGGCGACCAGAGATAGTCCGATCCCTGTATTACCAGCCGTGCCTTCAACGATCACACCGCCAGGTAAAATCAAACCCTCTTGTTCAGCTTGGCGCACCATGAACAAAGCCGCACGATCTTTCACACTGCCACCAGGACTGAGAAATTCGGCTTTGCCAAGGATCGTACAACCTGTGGCTTGGGAAAGCGACTCGATCTTGATCAGGGGAGTATTACCGATCGAACCCGCAAAACCCTGACGAATATCTGATGTCATGATTGCAGTAGACTTACTTTGAGGTGCTTGATTATGCATTGACTTAGTTAACAAGAGATTTTAGAAAGATTTCAAGTAGATTTTTAATCAAATTTTAGGAGGATTGAGATGAAATTCCTAGTCGCCATCGACGGATCGCAGGTCAGTCAGAAGGTGGTTCAAAAGGTGCTGAGCTTGGCTGTACCTTGTAAAGCTGTAGTCATATTGCTAACTGTAGTCGAACCGATTGCCAATTACTATCCCAAAGTCATGATGCCTACAGGCGATTGGGTGACGTGGCAAGGTACACCAGACATCGAGTTAGAGAAGACCTTACTAAATTCTAGTCAAACCCTGCTGGATAATGCTGCTAAAACTTTTAGATCGGCAGGACTAGAGTGTCTCACGAAGCTGGAAATCGGCTCACCCCGTGATGTGATTTGCTCGATCGCCTCGGCAGAGACTCCAGACTTTTTGGCATTGGGTTCTCGCGGTCTGGGTACGGTCGAACGGTTGATGCTAGGCAGTGTGAGCGACTATGTTGTCCACCACTCTAGCGCGCCAGTTATAATCGTGCGTTAGGAGCAACTAGCCCAAAATCTTTTGGGTGAAGCCTTTAACTCCATCAACTAACTCCTGTCTCGTATTGGCATAGAGCAAATAACGATAAACAAACCAAATCAAGGAAGCGAATCCGACTAACTCGCAAGTTGGAGCTAGCAACGGGACGGCATCAATGAATTTCAAGATCGTTGACAGCAGGATGAACAGGGGGATAAATAACAGGGCGATCGCAATCAGGCTTAGGTTAGATTTTTTCCCCTCGTTAAATAGCCCCTTGAGTGAGTCCGTTAATTTCGTCACAAACCCAGAAATTTCGCTCAATACCTGCTGGGGTGAGCTAGGATCGGCAACTCGATCGGGTTCGGTGATAATCGGAGCGATCGAAGCGGGTTCGATCGTAGTCTCAACTTCTAGCTTAGGCACTTCTTTTGTTTCAGCCATCACAGTTGTGGTGATCGGAGGAGATACTTTTTCTTCAGGATTCATAGATTTAGGCTAAGTTTAGTTTTGCAGCAATTTTAGCAGTAGTCATTTACTCGGTGATCGCTAGATAAGATATTGTCCATTGTTCACTGTTGCTTGATAATTGAATGATGAGAAATCAAATGTTGAAATCCAGTTCCTGGCTATATTTGGGACTGTTTGTAGCATTCTTGCTAACAGGAAACGCCATCGTTTCTCTAGGACAGGACTGGCAGATTGTGGGTTTGTCGATCTGTTTATTAGCTGGAATGTTTACTTGGAAAAGATTTCAAGCTCGATTCCAAACTCCACAGCCAATTAGTCGCGCTACCCTCCAGCAAGAACTCAAGCGGGTGGAGCAAACAATTGCCAAAATTACCGATCGAACCCAACGCCAGCAACTACTTCAACAGGCTGAACAAATTGCCGCAAGCCTACAGCAAAATCAGTTTCAGATTGCTTTATTTGGCGCAGGTTCAGCAGGGAAAACCTCGGTTATTAATGCCCTACTGGGTAAAAATGCGGGTTTAACGGCGGCAACCATTGGTACAACTAAAGCCCGTGCCGAATATACCTACAAGTCCAAAGAAAATCGCCGCATCTTATTGGTAGACACCCCAGGCACACTAGAAATTGGAGAGGGTGGTCGATCGCGTCAAGCCCTAGCTCTAGAAATCGCCCAGTCATCGGATCTACTGATTTTTATCACAACTAACGATCTGACTGCTTCGGAATATCAGGATCTGGTCAAACTCTCCCAACTTGGTAAGCGGATCGTTCTGGCATTGAATAAAACCGACCAATACTCGCAGGTCGATCGACAAGTTATTTTAGCCGCTCTTACACATAGCGTTGCAGGCATGATCTCAGGATCGGATATCGTCTCGATCGCCGCCCAACCCAGCCCGATCAAAGTGCGCCAATCTAGTCCTGATTGCACCCAGCCAGTGCAAGAATGGCTAGAACCATTGCCGCCTGATGTTGCCAGCCTCCGCACTCGGATCGAGCAGATTCTCTCTAGTGAACTCGAACAACTGCTACTGGA
>JARCMB010000024.1 GCA_030248825.1 Pseudanabaenaceae cyanobacterium MP8IB2.15
CGTTGAGTCGTGGCATACATCGGTGGTAAACGATTCAGGGCATATGCTGCCACCTCATTTAAACTCACCTCTTTTTGTCTATCAGCCCCCAGACGAGCAGTTTGAGCCTTGATCTCCTCTACAACCAATTCTTCGATCGCATTTCTACAATTTCGCATAGACACCACCAGAGTTCGAGTCACAAAATCCGATGAGGATAGACATTAATCTATAATGTTCAGATTCACTATTGTGTATTTAATATTATCCGATGTCAATGCTCGTCTGTGGAATTGAAATACTCACATAACATTTAGATCGATATATTTAGATCAACAGCTTGGGCGGGATAAGTAAGAACAATAAGCTATTGCCAATCGGAGAATCCTGCTCTGGCAGCGACAAACCGATCACACCTGCTTTTTTTAGCACCAATACGCTCCTGACTTCGCCCCACACTAAAATCTCCGCCCAAGCACTAAGGTCGGGTTCATGCCCAATTAGCCCAACTGCCAGATCGCCCGATTGCTGTTTAAGATTCTGCTGGAACCGATCGAACCAGTCAGTAAAATTTCGATCGGGAGCGAGAAATTCCGATACTTGGACGGGAAGATCGTATTTAGCCGTGTCATGGGCTGTTGCCTGAAATATAGCGGCGGTCTGCTCGGCTCTGACTAGAGGGCTGGTTATAAGCAGGTCGAAGCGCAATCCCAACTCATGTAGGCGTTTGGCAACTTGGCGCGTCTTCTTTCGCCCTTCATCGGTGAGTGGACGTTCGGCATCATTGGCATAAGTTCCTCTCTCGGCAGCGATGCCATGACGGATAAAATACAGGCTCACACTTGCCATATTGTCCTTAAATTACAAAGTATTCTGATTATCGGGGCTTATGCATATACTTTTAGTCGATGATGAGGTGGAATTAGCCGATCCGTTACAACGGATTTTAACTAATCAGGGCTATAAAGTTGATGTTGCTCACAGTGGCGATCGAGGCTTAGCTTTAGCTCAAACAGGAGTCTACGATCTTTTAATTCTAGACTGGCTGATGCCTGGTTTATCGGGAGTGGAGATTTGTCAACGGATTCGGCAAATGGGAAATGTTACACCTGTGCTGTTTCTGACCGCGAAAGATACGCTTGACGATCGAGTGATTGGCTTAGATAGTGGTGCCGATGACTATCTGATTAAACCGTTTGAACTGAGAGAGTTATTAGCTAGAGTTCGAGCTTTGTTGCGTCGATCGATCGGTGTAGCCAGTAGTGGAGCAAGTGCAGAATCACCCAGTCGGATCGTATTTAACCATCTGGAGCTAGATTGCCAAAATCAACTGCTTTATCGAGATCGACAGGTAATTTCACTGTCTGAGAAGGAGTTTCAACTATTGGAATATTTTATGAGATATCCCAATCAACTCCTGACACATGAACAAATTCAGTCCTATCTCTGGTCAAACGAAGATATCCCTGCGAGTAATGTTTTAGTGGCGCAGATTCGCCTGTTGCGCCGCAAGATTGATTATGACTCGGAACCCTCTTTAATTAATACCGTCTACGGCAAAGGTTATCGTTTTGGCTGATAATAATCGAGCGTAATAGTCTGCAATATTTCCCCCATACATTAAGCAATATGAATTTTCTATACAAACGGATTTTTCTGGGTCTGGTGATCGGATTTTGTCTCGCTCAGGCATTTCCTGGACAGGCACAGATCCGACAGGCAAAGGTGCGGGAAATTCTCGACGGGCCACAGGTATACATCCAAGAGAAGCAGGCGCAGGTAAACGACCTCGCCGATCGCGGTCAAAAAGTGCGTACGGGCGAATCCAGAACCGAACTCGGTTTCGATAACAATGCAGTCATGCGCTTGTCTAAAAATTCTCTGTTAGTCGTTGGAAAGTGTGTCTTATTGCAAAAGGGCACGTTACTGATCAATGGCGCAGTCAACGGCTGTACCTCCAATATTGTGGCTGGTGTGCGCGGGACGACATACCTTCTAGAGGTCGATGATACTGGCAAGCAGCAGGTAAGAGTTCTGGAAGGGGAAGTCACAATCGCCCGTCAGGATGTGCCAGAGGTTTCTTCCGTCAAACAGTTGGGATCATCTAGCAGTTCTAATAACAGTTCCAAGTCCGATCCTGCCCCAGCCTTGCCCAAGCCGCCAACAACTGCCCCACAAGAAGTCACTCTTAAGAGCGGACAGGAAGTGGAAGTCAGCCCCAAAGGTGATCTAGGGATCATCCAGAATATCTCACAGCAAGATTTTGAAGCTTTGCTGACGGGAAATTTATTTACTGGCTTCAGCGTCCAAATTCCTGCCATTGATAAAGTCCAGCAAGAGTTTAGCCGTCTCTTTCCTGGTGTCCCCTTCCCCATTCAGTTGCCAAATATTAGCTTACCGAGCATTCCTGGACTTCCCTTCCGATTACCTTTCTAGCGAAATTTTGGTCTAAATTTTGTTAGGGGCTATGAACTAAGTAATTTAACTACTATGATTTAGCTTAACTATTCTTAAAGATTTTGCTCTGAATGGACGAGACTGATTTTAGTGGTAGAGGCGAACGGCGACGGTTAAAAGCGGCAGGGGTGCTGATTTTTATCTATGTTTGCGTCTCAATTTTGCACCTCCGCCCGTGGGGACAACAGGTAGTCTGGGGTTTGCTCTTGTTACTGGGCATCCACTCTGTGTGGTTATTACTAGCTCCTAAATTAACGCTGTCAACAACTGAGCCAGCAATGGCTGAGCCAGCAGAGTTACCCTTTATTTCATTGTTGGTGGCAGCAAAAAACGAAGAGGCGGTAATTGCTAATCTGGTAAAAGGATTGTGCCAGCTTAACTACCAGATCGATCGATGGGAATTGTGGGTAATTGATGATCATAGTAGCGATCGAACCCCAGAAATCCTCGAAAAACTCAAGCTCAAGTATCCCCAACTCAAGACCTTACGACGCGGCGCGGATGCTAAAGGCGGTAAATCTGGCGCACTTAACCAAGTTTTACCAATGACTCAGGGTGAAATTATCGGCGTGTTTGATGCTGATGCTCAGGTGTCTGAAGATTTGCTCCAAGTGATTGTGCCGATGTTTCAGCGACCTAAAATTGGGGCGATCCAGCTTCGTAAAAGCATAGCCAATGCCGCAACTAACTTTTGGACTAAAGGGCAATCAACCGAGATGGCGCTGGATCTGTGGTTTCAAGATCGGCGGATTCGGGTCGGTGGCATCGGCGAATTGCGCGGCAATGGGCAGTTTGTCAGACGATCGGCTCTGCTAAGTTGCGGTGGCTGGAATGAAGAAACGATCACTGACGATTTGGATTTGACTTTACGCCTGCACTTAAATCAGTGGGATATTGGCTGTCTTGCCCATCCTGCCGTGCAAGAAGAAGGTGTCGTAACTTGGAAGCAACTATGGCATCAACGCAATCGGTGGGCAGAGGGTGGCTACCAGCGTTACCTCGACTATTGGCCGTTAATTGTCCGCAATCGAATGAATCGATCGAAAACGATCGATCTGTATATGTTTCTGTTCATTCAGTTCATCGTCCCGACGGCAACTGTGCCCGATCTGTTGTGGTCGATCGGGCTGAAACATCCACCTTTGCTCAGCCCATTGGTGGGACTAACGATGGTGCTCTCGATTATTGGTATGGTATTTGGTTCCAGCCGTTACAATCGCGCCTCACTTCAAGCTGTTGTCGCCCAGACTCTGCGTTGTTCGCTTTATATGATCCATTGGGTTCCAGTGATCGCCAGCGTCACATTCCGCATGTCGATTCGTCCCAAACAACTGAAGTGGGTAAAAACGATTCATCAAGGGATTGGCGATAGTTTGTTGAGCGATGATGAGATGGAGATGATTGAACAGGAACCATAGGCTAATTTACTTGGATTGAGGCATAAGCATGACTGAATCGATTAACGTGTTGGGTGGAAAGCTAGAAACCTGCTGTACTTCACCAATCACAGGATTTTATCGCGATGGTAAATGTGAGACAGGACCGCAAGATCTTGGCGTTCATGTTGTCTGTGCTCAGGTTACAGAGGAATTTCTGGCTTTTACCAAGTCCAACGGCAATGACTTAAGCACGCCTTCATTTTCATTTCCTGGCTTGAAACCTGGGGATCGCTGGTGTCTGTGTGTGTCTCGTTGGCAAGAAGCAGTCGATCGAGGCGTTGCCCCACCTGTAATTCTTGCGGCTACCCACGCATCAGCCCTCAAATTTGTCACGCTCGAACAACTAAGTAAATATACTGATATATCTTAGGCAGTAGATTAGCCAAAGCTCTCAGGATCGTTCCTGCGATCTCTATGTCAATTTTCTGTAAAAGATATGTTATTTTCCGTATTGGATGCAGTGATCGCGTAAAAGTTAGTTGTGTTTTCTACGGTATCCAGTAGAATTTAACCCAAACATTGTGAGGAGGGTAGGGCTATTACTTCTATAACTAAATTAAACGATGTCAAGTCTGGGCAATCTAGTCAAGACTTAAACCAAGACAAGGATTATCACCAAAATGGTTCTGTGCTCAAGATTTCTGGTAGAGCGCAGTTAAGTGGTCATGTCCCGATTGGTGGGGCAAAAAACTCGACCCTAGCGGTGATGGCAGCTTGCTTACTATCTTCGGATGGCTGCCGCCTTCGTAACGTCCCAGCGATCGATGATGTTGATAGCATGGTGCAAATCCTGACATCGTTGGGAATCAAAATCAAAGCAGACGGTAGCACGCTCGACATCGACACCAAGCATATTGGTCAGTCTTATGTCTCATACGATCTGGTCAGTCAGATGCGAGCCAGTTTCTTTGTGATTGGGCCATTGTTGGCACGCATGGGTGTGGCTCGTGTGCCATTGCCAGGTGGTTGTGCGATCGGGGCGAGACCAGTCGATCTGCATGTGCGTGGCTTGCAGGCGATGGGTGCAGATGTGCATATCGATCGAGGCGTAGTTCAGGCTTATACACGTCAGCCTGGTGGGAGATTAAAGGGGGCAAAGATTTATCTCGATTACCCTAGCGTTGGGGCAACCGAAACCCTAATGATGGCAGCAACGCTAGCAGATGGTGAGACTATTCTCGAAAACGTGGCGCAAGAGCCAGAAGTCGTAGATCTAGCGAATTTCTGCCGCGCTATGGGAGCAAAGATTCGTGGTGCAGGCACAAAAACTATTACGATCGATGGTGTCCAACGTCTACACACAACTGATTACAGCATTATCCCCGATCGAATCGAAGCTGGCACATTTATGATTGCGGCGGCGATCACGAAGTCGATTATCACTTTATCGCCTGTGATCCCCGATCATCTGATCGCGGTGATTGCCAAACTCCAAGAAGTCGGCGTGCGAGTGATTGAAGAAGCTCCGAACCGCTTAAGAGTCGAAGGCAACCATCACTATCGCGGCACTGACATCGAAACCCTGCCTTATCCTGGATTTCCGACGGATATGCAAGCCCAGATGATGGCGTTGCTAACCCTGAGCGAAGGTAATAGTGTCGTGAAGGAAACCGTATTTGAAAATCGCTTACAGCATGTCGCTGAACTCTGTCGAATGGGCGCGAATATTCGACTCAAAGGCAATATTGCGGTTGTTACAGGTGTACCAAACTTGTCGGGCGCACCTGTAATGGCAACAGATTTGCGCGCTTCTGCGGCTCTGGTGCTGGCAGGATTGGCAGCCGAAGGTGAAACTCAACTCAGAGGTTTGCAACATCTCGATCGAGGCTATGACCAAATCGAACAAAAGTTGCGTAACTTGGGAGCTAATCTAACTCGCGTATCTGAATCAACGCTTGAGCAAATCTAGTTTCTCATTTGTTTTTAAGTCAAGAGGGATCAAACTAAGTTTGATTCCTCTTTTTAGTAATTTAGGTAAGCTCAACTTAAGAGGTAGTAGATTTCGATATTATCTCCCACTCAGTTTGAAAGTCTAGCAGAAGCAATTCTTGACTTTGCCAACGTTGCCGAACTCGATCGACGGCTCCAAGAACATCAGTAAATTTTGCCAGACCAACACAGATCGCACGGCAGAATTTTCGCCACCACCGCCGCAAACACCAAGACATCTTAGTGGGCTTGATGCTTTTGCTTTCGGTCTTTCTCAAACTTCCAAGAATATTTAGCTATAATTTAGGTGATTTGATTGCAGGGCAGGTGGAGAAATGGTTCAAGCCGTAGTTAAACCCAAAATAGTAACCTTTGAGGAGTTTGCCGAGTGGAAACCCGCAGGAAGCCTCTATGAACTACATGATGGAGTAATTATTGAGATGTCACAGCCATTAGGAGATCATGAGGTAGTTAAAGGATTTTTAACCAATGAAATAGTCTTTGAATACAGGCGATTAAATTTACCTTACTTCCTACCTAATCAAGCATTTGTTAAAGTGTCAGATGGTGAATCAGCGTATCTTCCAGATATTTTAGTCTTAAATCGTCCCAATTTAGTAAATGAACCGCTATGGCAAAAGACATCCACAGTTACTCAAGGAGCATCTATTCCATTAGTGATTGAAGTTGTGAGCAGCAATTGGCGAGTTGATTATTTGACTAAGGTAAAAGATTATGAAGAGATTGGGATTCCTGAATATTGGATTGTGGATTATTTAGGATTGGGTGGTAGAAGATTTATTGGTAATCCTAAACAACCAACGATCTTAATTCACGAGTTGATCGATGGAGAATATCAAGTTACGCAATTTAGAGGCGAGGAGAGAATCGGATCGCCAACTTTCCCAGAACTAGTTTTAACAGCTAGTCAAGTTTTTCAAGCGGGTTCTGGATAATTCAATTAGAACTGAGTTTATAGAATTCTCAAATAATGAACCAAAGATAATGAGCAAGCTGGAAAAACTTATTCAAAAGCTGTTAAGAGATCCACTAAAACTATGGAAACAACACAAAATCTTGTAACTTTGAGAGACTATGAAAATCTAAATTATCCCATCACTTTTTATCCCGAAGTGGAAGGAGGGTACACAGTCGTTATTCAAGATTTAGTAGGTTGTATCTCCACAGGGGAGACCCTTCAAGAAGCGATGAGTAACATCCTAGAAGCAAAACAACAATGGTTAGAGATCGCAATCCAATATCAAGACCCTA
>JARCMB010000025.1 GCA_030248825.1 Pseudanabaenaceae cyanobacterium MP8IB2.15
AGGCTAACTATTGCGAGGGATTAATTATGGCTACCACTTTACTTGAATCTCCAGTTCAGGATCGAGAAGAGATCGATCCTCTATTAGTTGAGTCGATCGAGGAGCATGAACAGCAGCAAATTAGTTTAGAAGATTACGGTCTTAACCCTCCAGACGGAACAGAGTGGGTAAGTGGAGAAATTATTGAGAAAACAGGTATGGGATTTTTTCATGGTCGGGTGCAGTTAAAATTTGGGGCTTTGCTTTTAGATTTCGTTAGAGCAAATCAGTTGCAGGGAATTGTTTGTACCGAGGTGCTTTGTCAGACGCAAAAGCAAGCAAGAAGACCAGATGTTGCCTATATGTCTGCTCAACAAGCTGAAGATTATGGCAAAACCGATTTTACGATCCTGCCTGAATGTTTTCCTTTAGTGGTAGAAGTTGTCTCTCCGACCGATGCAACTGAAGATGTTTTTGCTAAGGCGGCAGAATATCTCGATGCTGGTGCTGATGAAGTGTGGCTAATATTTCCCAAGAATCGCTTGATTATGACAGCAACTTTAGAACAGATGCAGATCGAGTGGAGCGTTTTTGCGAATCAAGATCGAGTGGGTTCTCCCAAAATTCTCGTAGGATTTTCGGTTGTTGTGGATGATTTACTACCCGAAGTTCTGACATCAGATATTTCAGCCCAATAAAAAACTGCCCGATCGAAGATACAGGCAGCTTTTTATTTAATCCTGTCCCTATCTCCTTACAGGAGATGGGATAGGGGAGAGATTACTTAGATTCCGTAAAGTCAGCATCGATCACAGAGTCATCATCGCTAGCAGCAGCATCTTTGGTTCGATCGCCATCACTTGGCTCACCAGAGAAGCCATCACCGCCGCCTTCGGAAGCACCTGCTTGCTGATAGACAGAAGTGCTGAGCGCATAAAGAGCTTGCTTCAGTTCTTCGCTGAGAGTCTTGATTTGGTCGTGTTCTTCAGCCCCGATCGAAGTGCGTAGATCCTTGATCAAACCTTCAATTTTGGTTTTGTCGGCTTCAGGCACTTTGTCACCTAGATCGGCGATCTGCTTCTCAGCTTGATATGCCAGAGAGTCCGCTTGATTTTTGGTTTCTACTCGATCTCGCTTGAGTTTATCATCGCCAGAGTTCTGCTCAGCTTCTCTGACCATGCGCTCAACTTCAGAGTCGGGCAGGGTCGATGCGCCACTGATCGTGATCGATTGAGCTTTGCCAGTACCTTTGTCCTTGGCGGTAACAGCGAGAATACCGTTGGCATCGATGTCAAACGTCACTTCGATTTGTGGGACACCGCGTGGTGCAGCAGGAATGCCGTCGAGACGGAAAACACCCAAATCTTTGTTGTCGTTTGCCATTTCGCGTTCACCTTGCAAGACGTGGATTTCCACGTTGCTTTGTCCATCCACTGCGGTCGAGAAGGTTTCCGACTTTTTGGTGGGGATTGTGGTGTTGCGAGGAATGATCTTAGTCATCACACCGCCCAAAGTTTCGACCCCAAGTGATAGAGGTGTAACGTCGAGCAAGAGAATGTCCTTGACTTCACCAGCCAATACACCAGCTTGGATTGCTGCCCCAACTGCGACGACTTCATCAGGGTTAACGCTTTGATTTGGCTCTTTGCCCAAGATCTTGCTAACTACCTGTTGGACAGCAGGAATACGGGTAGAACCACCAACTAGAACAACTTCATCGATCTTAGATTTGTCGATTTTGGCATCTTTGACGGCTTGTTCGACTGGAATACGGCATCGATCGATCAAATCGGCACACAGATCTTCAAACTTGCCACGGGTCAATGTCACATCAAGATGTTTCGGTCCATCTTGGGTAGCAGTGATAAAGGGCAGGTTAATTTCGGTTTGGGTGACGCTGGAAAGCTCGATCTTGGCTTTTTCGGCAGCTTCAGTCAAGCGTTGTAAGGCTTGCTTATCTTTGCGCAGGTCGATGCCTTCAGACCCTTGGAACTGAGTTGCTAACCAATCAACGATCTTTTTATCGAAATCATCACCACCAAGGTGAGTGTCGCCACTGGTTGACATGACTTCAAATACGCCATCGCCAACTTCTAGGATCGAAACGTCAAATGTCCCACCACCCAAGTCAAACACGAGGATAGTTTCATTTGCTTTTCGATCGAGTCCGTAAGCAAGCGCAGCCGCAGTTGGCTCGTTAATAATCCGCAATACATCGATCCCAGCGATTTTGCCGGCATCTTTGGTGGCTTGGCGCTGTGAGTCATTAAAGTAAGCAGGAACAGTTACAACTGCCTGAGTTACGGTTTCACCGAGATATTTGCTAGCGTCATCCACCAGCTTTCGCAATACTTGCGCCGAGATTTCTTCGGGGGCATATTGTTTGTTAACCGCAGGGGCATCGACTTTGACGTTACCACCTACATTTAGGACTTTATAGGCGATTTGCTTGGCTTCGTTGCTAATTTCTTCGTAGCGTCTGCCAATAAAACGTTTGACTGAGTAAAAAGTGTTGTCAGTGTTCATCACAGCCTGACGTTTCGCGATTTGTCCGACCAGTCGATCGCCGTTTTTGGCATAAGCCACCACCGATGGAGTTGTACGGAAGCCCTCGGCATTTGCAATTACCGTGGGTTTGCCGCCTTCCATCACAGCCACGACTGAATTTGTCGTCCCCAAATCAATTCCAACTACTTTTGCCATAAGGCTCCCAACTCCTGAACAGATTGATGTTTAATTCGCTTCTAAGATTAACTATTTTTAATCTTTACCACAGTAGGTTTCTGCTCTAGATCAGGTAGGGTTTACCGTACTAGCTGAATCGCTTGCAGTTTTTTGTCGATCGACACTCTTAACTGATGTCAAAAAAGTCTTGCCAAAAAATCTGATTTCAACTAAATTTCTACACTATTTATCACTAATGGTTCGGACATTTTGATTTAAAGGGGGAAAAGCTAATGAACTACCCCAACCTGCTACGCGAGGATGGGGTTTCTAAATTCCCATCGAGCAAGGAGTGTTTTTTACGTTTCGCCGAGCCAAGTTGCGCCATCCC
>JARCMB010000229.1 GCA_030248825.1 Pseudanabaenaceae cyanobacterium MP8IB2.15
GTAGTATTTGACACAATGATCGCCAGTTATGTGATCGATCCAGAAGCCAGTCACAGTCTTAGTGATATGTCTCGATCGATCCTCAAAATCTCCACTCAAGACTATAAATCGCTAGTTGGTAAACGCGGATCGATCGGCGAAGTCTCAATCCCTGAAGTCGCTCACTACTGCGGCACAGATGCTTATACAACTTACCAGCTCATGCCAATTTTGCAGCAGCAATTAGAACTAGTTCCCGATCTATTAAATCTATTCAATCAGCTAGAACTGCCACTAGAGATTGTCTTAGCTGAAATGGAATGGCTGGGAATTAGAGTCGATAAAGAGTACTTAAATCAATTTTCATTGGAGTTAGAAAAAGATTTAGATGCAATCTCGATCGCGGCATATGCCCAAGCAGGTCAAGAATTCAACCTCAACTCTCCCAAACAACTGAGCGAAATCCTCTTGGAAAAATTGGGTGATAAGTTTATCAAAAAGTCACGTAAAGGCAACACAGGCTACTCTACAGATGTCGCAGTCCTGAATAAACTCCAAGGCGATCATCCCTTAATCGATACGATTTTGGAACATCGCACCCTTGCTAAGCTCAAGTCCACTTATGTCGATGCTCTACCCGCCCTTATTCATCCTAAAACTCATCGCGTTCATACCGACTATAACCAAACTGTTACCACTACAGGTAGACTCAGTAGCTCTAATCCCAATTTGCAAAATATTCCGATTAGAACCAAATTCAGTAAGCGGATCAGAGCGGGATTTTTGCCTGAAGCTGGTTGGACATTAGTTTCGGCTGACTATTCCCAAATCGAATTGCGGATCATGGCACATCTCAGTCGGGAACCAGAGCTTGTTAAAGCATACAACGAGGGCGAAGATGTCCATACCCGTACAGCCCAGATCCTCTTGGAAAAACAGGAGGTTACGAGCGAGGAACGACGACTGGCAAAAATCATCAATTACGGTGTACTTTATGGGATGGGAGCGCAAAAATTTAGCCGTGAAACTGGGATCAGCGTCAAGGAAGCGAAGAAATTCATTGATGTTTTTTATGTCCAATACGCCAATATCTTTTCTTATATGCAATCAGTCGAGGATGAAGCAGAGCAGAATGGATTTGTCACAACTGTTTTAGGACGTAGAAGATATTTCCATGAGTTGAAGTATGTCACTGGTTTTCGTAAGGCGGGTTTATTGCGCTCGGCGGTCAATGCTCCGATTCAAGGCACAAGTGCTGATATCATCAAAATCGCGATGATCGAGCTTCACGATCTGCTCAAAAATTACCGCGCCAGACTTTTGCTTCAAGTTCACGATGAGTTGGTATTTGAAGTGCCACCAGAAGAGCTAGCAGAGCTACAGCCAAAAATCAAATCAATCATGGAGTCAGCTTTGCCGTCTTTGTCTGTGCCTTTGGTTGTAGATATTCATACTGGCGCAAATTGGATGGAAGCAAAGTGACTAATTCAGTAATCTTTCGATCGACCAAAAAACCGAACCAACCTTAAACTTTTGCGTAGGGCTAGCACAAATACTCATAGCCACAAATCTAAGTTTTGCGGATCGAAAAATCAGTGCCAAATTAAATTTGCTAGACAAGATTAATGAAAGCAAATACAATATATCCGCAAATCAAGGTGCGTTCTCGTCCTTAGGAGGTCACTATTCCTGAACAGCTAACCCTGACTGTGAGTTTAAGAGGCAGCCGCGAAGTCAAGGATAACTATCAAATATTTCGCCTCACTGGGTTGTTAGATGCCTTTTCTGAGCCTGCTTTCCGTAAGGTTGTCGGTAAGTACATCGATGATGGGCCAATTAACGTGGTGTTAGATTTGTCGTCGATCGATTTCGTCGATAGCTCTGGCTTGGGTGTTTTAGTCCAAATGGCAAAGAAAACTCAAGCTGTCGCTGGTACGTTACAGATCATTAGCAATCCTCGCGTTACTCAAACCGTTAAATTAGTTAGGCTAGAGCAGTTTCTTTCGCTCCAGCCCAATGTTGAAGCGGCTCTGAGTAAAATTGCTGGCGTTTAATGTTGATGCCTGATCCGTTTTACTCGAAAAGTGCGAGTTTTTGGCTTGTACCTACTTCCAACTCGTACTTTTTAGTCATGTGCAATGATGGGGGGAGAATACGATCGCGCCCGTAAGTTAATTTGCAAGCTAATTTGCAAGCTAATTACTTAATTATTTAAGCAATCAATGCACTCATTTTGATAGTGCTGGTTTATGCTTGAGTTTAATCTTCGAGTTTATTTATCCTGATTAGGTTCAATCAGTCATCGAAATCTTGATGTCTCTTTTTCAGCCCAAAGTTGACAGAATTGCGGAGGTTTCGATCTCTGCCCTAGCTTATTTAGGCGATGCTGTCTACGAGTTACACGTACGACTACATCACCTAGAGCCACCTCAAAAAAGCCATACTTATCATCAGCTCGTAGTAAGTCGAGTCAGAGCTGAAAGTCAGGCTAAGCAACTAGATTACCTCGACCTTACTTCTGCGGAATTAGATTTAGTAAAGCGTGGTCGAAACGCAGCAGGTTCGGCTTCTCGTCGCATTGCTCCCGATGTTTACCAAAAAGCTACAGGATTTGAAGCTTTAATTGGTTACCTTTACCTGACTAATTCCAACCGACTCGACCAGATTCTCGCTCAAATAGATAGTGAAATTCGATCATGAAATTTAAAGACAAGCCCGAAGATAAGCCAGCCAAACCTAGACGTTCTGTGTCACGTCGGGATGGGGTGTTGCGTCGGGATGAAAATCCGCGCCGTGATAGTGTCGGTCGGGGTGGCGATTCGCGCCGAGACGAAAGCCCAAAACGAGAAAGTTCACGTCGAGATGCCCCAAAGCGTTATGAAGGTTCACGTCGAGACGAAAATGTCCAAGGACGAGATCGGATGCCGCGTCGAGATGAAGGTTCTCGCCGTGAGCGACCAAATCCAGAGAGATCCGAAGCTAGGGCTAATCCCAGAGCCAATCCCAGAGTTGACTCAAGAGATTCGGGTGCAGATAAACCTGTATTGAAAACCACTAGAGGTGGTGTAGCTCCGCGTGTCAAAAGATCGATCGACAGCAGCTCTAGAGATCGCA
>JARCMB010000230.1 GCA_030248825.1 Pseudanabaenaceae cyanobacterium MP8IB2.15
ACCAAAATTATCTAACCTAGTTGTTATGGTTTTTTCGGTGTAACTTTTGGAGTTGTTGGCTTTTTCGGAGTTGTAGTTTGACTTCTCGGAGTTGTCGTGGATGAGGGTTTCGGTTGGTTTGAAGGTGTAACTTTTGGTTGGTTTGAAGGTGTAACTTTGGGTTGGTTTGAAGGTGTAACTTTTGGCTGTGCCTGTGGTGGCTGTGCTGACTGAGGTTGGTTTTTGACCGTGTACTCAAATGCTTGGCGCGATGGCACAAAGGTAAACCGTTCAGCATCTGGATTAGGCTTATTGGCATCGGTAATCATCGAGTCCAGTACCTGAAACAGAGATGTTACCTGAATTTTCGTCGTTGATGCAATATCAGGTTGTTGACCTTTAGCTCGATCGATCAGCCCCTGAAGATCCTTCTGGTCAAAGAAGAAAGGTACGAGTTGCTTACCATCCTGCTCTAGTGTCAGCAGCCCTTCTTGCTTATCTTTGCCACCGATCGCAAAAAATACTGGCACGTTAGGTAGTTGATCGGCTGGCTTGCCCTGTGAACTCAAAATCGTGCGGGCTGAGTCGATGCTGGCTTTATCAGGAATGATCTGAAACGCAATTTTCTTCTCGGTATTGCTCTTGATTACTTGATAGGCATCATTCATCGATCGAATAATAATTTTGGCTTTGCCACCTACAGCAGGATTAGAAGTTTTGATCTGATCCACCATTTTTTGAGCGTCATTAGGACTCAAGAAAAATAGCAGCAGTTGTTTATCGCTATCGGGGCTGTTAGCCTGTTTTGGCAGTGAACCCAAAAGTGGTGTACCCTTCTCGTCTGTAATCGTGAATACGGGAATGCCATTCAGCCTCTCTAGGACTTGGGTTTCGGTTAGAGCTTCAGCCCTCATCGTGGCTAGGGGGCTAAGTACGATCGCTGCTCCAACCAGGCTTGTAACGGTAGCTAGCTTCAGCAAAGATTTGATCACGGATATATTTCTCATAAATTTGAGTGTGGATGCAAGTGTAATTAGAGCTTGATTTTTAGGACGCAGCTTATACCATTTTGCGATTGCCTACGACATATTTACAGAGAGTTTCCTACTGGGAGAGGCTTTCAGAAATTAGCGTAGGTGGAGCAAATCTGTAGCACGGATCGATACAGGACAAAATGGTATATTTCGCCCAAGAGTTTGATGCAAAGCAATATACCTTAGATGTGGATTTCTGCATATGAATGTCTAGATATTTACTGCATCTGACTCTACCCAATTCCGTCTCTAAATTAGATTTATGTAATTAGACATTTAAATTTAGATATAGTTCCGAAGCCTGAGTGTGAAGGCAAGTGTAATCACAACTACGGTTTTTTCGGTTGAGTTGAAGGAGGTGGCAAAATTTGCTCGACTGCCGTCCGTGATGGTACGAAGATAAACTTCTCCGCATCAGGGTTGGGTTTATTGGCATTAGTAATCATAGATTCAAGCACCTGAGACAGAGATGTTACCTGAATTTTAGTCGTTGATGCGATCTCAGGTTGTTGAGTTTTGACTCGATCGATCAGCCCCTGAAGATCCTTAGGATCGAAGAAGAAAGGTACAAGTTGTTTGCCATTTTGCTCTATGGTTAGCAGTCCTGCTTGCTTATCCTTGCCACTGACCGCGAAAAATACTGGCACGCTAGGCAACTTATCGGCGGGCTTACCCTGTGCAGTTAGAATCGATCGGGCGGAGTCGATACTGGCTTTATCAGGAATGATCTGAAAAGCAATTTTCTTCTCAGTGTTGCTCTTGATTATCTGATAGGCATCTTGCATCGAACGCGAAATAACCCTGGCTTTACTACCCAGAGCAGGATTAGAAGTTTTGATCTGATCCACCATTTTTTGAGCATCGCTAGGACTCAAGAAAAACAACAGAAGCTGCTTATCACTGGCAGGGCTGTTACTCTGTTTCGGTAATGAACCCAAAACGGGAGTGCCCTTCTCATCCGTAATTGTGAATACGGGAATGCCATTCAGCTTTTCAAGAGCCTGAGCTTCGGTTAAAGCTTCAGCCCTGAACGTTGGGCTAAGAGCGATCGCACAGGCTAGAGTTGTAACGGTAGCAAGTTTCAGAAGAGATTCGATCACGGATGTATTCCTCCTAGGTTTGAGTCTAGCTGCCTGAGCGAACTGAAAGCAGCTAGATAATGAGCAAATGGTAGCTTGTCGCAGCTACAGTAGTTTCTCGATGTCATCGATCAACTCAGAACTTTCTGGAGAAATACTGGAACTGTAATATTTAGCCACTTTGCCCTCTTTGTCGACTAAAAACTTGTTGAAGTTCCATTGCACCTCGCTGCCAGTTGTCTCAGTCAGGTATTTGTAGAGATCAACCTTTTCGCCGCCTTTGACTTTGACCTTGCCAAACATGTCAAATGTGACACCGTATTTGAGTGAGCAGAATTCTTTAATTTGAGACTCGGAGCCAGGTTCTTGAGCGCCAAAATCATTACTGGGAAAGCCGAGAATCATTAAACCTTTGTCTTTATAGGCTTGATAGAGTGTTTCTAGACCCTTGTACTGAGGCGTATATCCACACTGCGAAGCGACATTGACGATTAAAACAACTTTACCCTTGTAATTCGAGAGTGTCGTAGCTTTACCATCGATATTTTTGATTGTGAAGTCGTGTAAGGTCGTCATATCAGTTAGTTTATATATTCTTGATGTTTTTGTAATGAAATCGTTATGGCTGGGGCAATCATCTTAATCGGTATACCAGGGAGTGGAAAATCCACTTTAGCAAGGACAATCATGCAGCGATCGAGCCATTCAGCTCTAATGATAAGCCCTGATTTTATTCGATCGAAGCTGTACGGCTCGGCTGAGATTCAGGGTGAATGGGAGCAAATCTGGGATCGGGTTGAGCAGGAATTTACCACTGCCGCCAACTCGCAACAGTTCGTAATATATGATGCCACTAATTCTCAGCCCAAGTATCGGCAAGAAGTAATTACGCTCGCCAGAACTTCTGGGTTTAATTCGATTGTCGGGATTTGGCTAGACGTGCCGTTATGGATTTGCCTCGATCGAAATCAAAGGCGCGGTCGCAAAGTACCTGAAGCGGTAGTAATCGAAATGTATAACTGCCTCAAAAATTCACCACCCCATCTAAATGAGGGCTTCGATCGACTTCTATACAAACAGGAATCTGCGATCAGCAATGAATGGCTAGATTGAAATAGCCACTCACTGCTCTTCTGCTCGAAACCAGACCTAAACTGTTCTAGACCGTTCTAAACAGATAACGTCCGACGTTTGGTTGCCATGCGGAAGGCTTCGATAATGTCGCCTTCTTGCCATTCTTGGTACTTCGGTAAAGAAACACCGCATTCAAATCCAGCCGCCACCTCTTTCGCATCATCCTTGACCCGCTTGAGCGAGTCGAGTGCTGCTTCGTAGACGATGTCATTGCGACGTTTGATCCGAACACGACAGTTGCGAACCAGTTTGCCCGACAACACATAACAACCAGCCACCACACCGCGACCGATCGAGAACAGGGCCCGAACTTCAGCTTGACCAAGTGGTTCTTCAACCAACTCTGGTTCTAGCAAGCCTTCCATCGCATCTTGGATATCCTCTAGCAACTTGTAGATAATGTTGTAGTCGCGGACATCAACACCCAACTCATCCGATGCTTGGCGCGCACCTGGAGCCATTGTCGTGTTGAACCCAATTACAACCGCATCACTAGCAGCCGCAAGATCGACATCATTTTCAGTGATTTCACCCGCCGCCGATAACAACACCCGCACCTGTACTTCTTGTTGTGGGAGCTGAGCGAGTGAGCCAAGAATTGCTTCGACCGAACCTTGGACATCAGCTTTAAGAATCAGATTCAGTTCTTTCAGTTCGCCTTCTTGAGCCTTCGCCGATACCGTACCGAGTGTGATCCGTCGTGATGACATCGCACTTAACAAGCGGTTATCACGTTGTGCCATGGCTCGATCGCTAGCAGTGGCTCTGGCTAATTTCTCATCCATGAAGACTTCAAACTCGTCACCTGCCGCAGGGACATCACTCAAGCCCAATACTTCCACCGCGAAAGATGGTGCAGCGGCATCAACCTTCACACCGTGGTCATCCACCATGGCACGAACTTTACCAAAGGAAGAACCAGCGACGAGGATGTCGCCTACTCGCAGTGTGCCGTTTTGGACGAGGAAAGTCGCAACTGGGCCACGCGCCTTGTCTAGATTGGCTTCAATCACCGTACCTTTGGCAGCGCGATTGGGGTTGGCTTTAAGGTCTTCAACTTCTGCTACTAGGAGGATCATCTCCAGCAGCGTATCGAGGTTTTCGCCCTTCATCGCACTGACTGGAACCATGATCGTTTCACCACCCCATTCTTCATCGATTAGACCGTATTCAGTCAGTTCTTGACGGATTCGATCGGGCTGAGCCTCAATCTTATCTACTTTGTTGATTGCGACAATAATCGGAACCTTCGCCGCTTTGGCATGGCTGATCGCTTCGATCGTTTGTGGTTGCACACCGTCATCCGCCGCCACAACCAGAATGGCGATGTCTGTCACCCTCGCCCCACGCGCCCGCATGGCTGTGAAGGCTTCGTGACCAGGAGTGTCAAGGAAGACAATCTGCTGTCTTTGAGCACCTTTGCCCACCTCAACGTGATATGCGCCAATGTGCTGGGTAATTCCACCAGCTTCGCCTTGAGCGACTTTACTCTTGCGGATCGAATCGAGCAAAGTTGTCTTACCGTGATCGACGTGACCCATGATTGTGACCACAGGTGGACGACGTTTGTTCTCTAAGTCGCCGATATCGATCATTTCCGTAACTTTACGGGCTGGAGCATCAACCTCAGCTTTTTCGACCTCGTAACCCAGCTCGGTGGCAACCATGCTAGCGGTGGGAATATCTAAGGTTTGGTTGATATTCACCATCATGCCTTTGAGGAAGAGGGCGCGAATAATATCGGTTTCAGGTAGCACTAGCTTTCTTGCCAATTCCTGCACGGTGATGCTGTCTTGCAAAACCAGTGTGGTTGGCTTTTCTGGTTCGATATCTTGGGCGCGAACTCGATCGCGACTGGACGATCTTCTGCCACGAGAGATTCCTGGTTTGTTGTCGGCGGTAGTAGGTGGTTTTGTCGTCCGTTGTTTTGGACGTGCGGGTGGACGCGCCAAAGATAAGCTGATATTGGTTGCTGATTCGTCAGTTTCCAAGTCATCAATCACATCTTCATCATCGAAGACTTTGAGATAACGCTTGGGTTTGTTCAGCTTACTGGCTTTTTCTTTTTGTTCGAGCAAATCGAGTTCGTCTTCTTCTTTCTTCGATTTGCCGCGCTTTCCTGGACGACTGGGAGCATTGCGATCGGGCGAACTTGGTGTTGCGGCTGCGACATCTCCAGGCTTACGCAGATTTGGTGGATTGAGAGAGACGCGCTCAGGTTTATCGATTAGACCACGCTCAGAGGGTCTTTCGGGGCTTCGATCGAGCTGTCGATCGACAGGACGAATTGGCGCGATCGGGGCGCGCATCTGGTGGGGTGGATCGGTTGGGGCGGTAATGCCGCGCTCGATCAATACCGAGTCCTTTACAGGCAGGGGACGGGCTGGCAAGTTGCGGCGAGCATTATCGGGCGGAGGATTAGTGCCAGGGCGACCAACAACTTTCGGCTTATCTTGATTCGATCGATCAGGGGCTTGATCTAGAACTCGATCTGGGGCTTTATCTGAAACTTTGGCAGAATTAGGTCTTTCCACCCGAGGTTTGACCGTCAACTTGTTAACTGGCTTTTCTGTCAACTTTTCGACTGGTTTAGGCTCTAGAATAGCTTCCTGTTTAACTTCTTTGGGCGGTGTCGGCTCAGAAATGATTTGAGGTTTGGGCTGCTTCAGGACATCTTTTGGAGGAGTGGGCTTACTGATAATGTTTGAACTTGCTTGATTGGGATTGCGGCTTGCAGGTGGAACGGGCTTGATCGCTTCCTGCGAAACTGGTTGTGAGTTCTGGACAACCTTGGCAGCACCTTCCTTGCTCTTGCTGGTCACACGACTAGGAGGCTGAGCGATCTGAGAGATTTGCTGTGGTGGTGTAGGGTTAAGGGCTGGATTTTTAGCTGTGACAATCGCAGGGGGAACTAGCTCTACTGGTTTTGGCATTTCAGGACTTGTTTTAGCAGTTGTCTCTACATTTTTGGCTAAATCAACTGAATCGATCGAACGATCGGCTACAGGAGGCGCAATTAACTGAGTAGTAGGTTTACTGACAACAAGGATTTGCTGCTTAGATCCGCGATTTTCAGACACTTCTTTGGTAACTGATTCTTTCGTTTTCGAGCTTGTATTTGCGCTTGTATTTGCAATCATGGATGGAGAAGTCTTGGGCAATTTGTCAGGATTTTTATGGGCAGCCGCTCTAATCATATCGGCTTCAGACTCTGTGATAGTGCTACTGTGGCTTTTGACCGCAATATTCGACTGTTCGCAGATGGCAAGTATATCTTTTGTATCCAAATCCAATTCCCGTGCTAACTCGTAGACTCTGACTTTGCTGATGCTCATTTATCTTCACTGTCCTGACTTTCTGATTAATTTGTTTTACATATGAGACTGCTACCTGAATTACTAAACTTCACTTTGGGAGCGTTTTCAATTAGTCATGCCATTCCATGTTTTCTGCCCAGATATCAAGACCTGAGCGAGACGATCGATAAAATGGGAGATCCAGATTTAATCCAGATTCAGTTCAGTCACGAGAAATCACTGAATCGATGAACTACTTAACTATTATTACTTAACCATACGAAGATATTACCCAACTCAGATTAGGTTTTTACTTTTACATAGTTTTTCATACAGTTAATAGCCTACTAATATAAGCATAAGATCATCTAGATTACATAATTCGCATTTCGATCTTAAGGATTCTAGGCTTTAAAGCTAATTAAATCCAGCCAACAAGTTGCATTAAGCTAGGATTAGACAAATTCACTCGCCCAATCTATGACTGAAGTCCCCGTATCTCGAATTCGTAACTTTTCAATTATTGCTCACATCGACCACGGTAAATCTACCCTAGCCGATCGACTGTTACAACACACTGGCACGGTAGCAGCACGGGAAATGAAGGAGCAATTTCTCGATAACATGGACTTAGAGCGAGAACGGGGGATCACGATTAAGCTCCAAGCCGCTCGGATGGATTACACTGCTCAAAACGGCGAAAAATACGTACTCAACCTGATTGACACCCCTGGGCATGTCGATTTTTCTTACGAAGTTTCACGCAGTTTGGCTGCCTGTGAAGGAGCTTTGCTGGTGGTAGACGCATCTCAGGGTGTAGAAGCCCAGACTCTGGCAAATGTCTATTTAGCTCTAGAGAATAATCTGGAGATTATCCCTGTGCTGAATAAGATCGATCTGCCTGGAGCCGAGCCAGAACGGGTTAAGGAGGAAATTGAGCAAACGATTGGGCTAGATTGCTCAGAAGCGGTGATGGCATCAGCCAAGGAAGGCATTGGCATCCCTGAGATTTTAGAGTCGATCGTCAAGTTTGTGCCGCCGCCCCAAGATACGACGGAGTTGCCGTTGCGATCGCTAATTTTTGATAGTTATTACGATGCTTATCGCGGTGTGATCGTCTATTTTCGGGTGATGGATGGCTCGGTTAAAAAGGGCGATAAGGTCAAGTTCATGGCATCGGGGCAGGTTTACCAGATCGATGAATTGGGTGTACTGACTCCTAACCAAGTTCAGGTAAATGAGCTTCATGCGGGTGAAGTTGGCTATCTTGCCGCCGCGATCAAGACGGTCGAACATGCCCGTGTTGGCGATACGATCACTTCGGCGGAAAATCCTGCTTCTGAACCATTTCCTGGTTATGTCGAAGCGAAACCGATGGTATTTTGCGGCATGTTCCCGACTGATGCTGACCAGTTCGAGGATCTGCGCGAAGCCCTGGAGAAACTAAGGCTTAACGATGCCTCGTTGAACTATGAGCCAGAAACTTCTAACGCGATGGGGTTTGGCTTTCGCTGCGGCTTTCTCGGCTTGTTGCACATGGAGATCGTGCAGGAACGGCTGGAACGGGAATATAACTTGGATTTGATTATCACTGCACCCTCTGTGGTCTATCGGGTGACGAAGCTTAAAGGCGAAGTGATTCTGATCGACAATCCCAGTGAATTGCCCGATCCTCAAGAGCGCGAAAGTATCGAGGAACCATACGTACAGCTCGATATTATGACTCCTCAAGGTTATATTGGCACGCTGATGGAGTTATGTGAGGCGAGGCGAGGCAACTACAAAGATATGCGGTTCATTACCAAAGAACGCACGACTTTGATTTACGAAATGCCTTTAGGTGAGATTGTGACCGACTTTTTCGATCAGATGAAGTCGCGGACTAAAGGCTATGCCAGTATGGAATATCAAATCATTGGTTATCGCCCTAACGATCTGGTGCGGTTGGATATTCTGGTGAATGATGAGCCTGTGGACTCGCTTGCCTGTATTGTGCATCGCGACAAGGCTTACAACATTGGGCGGGCTTTGGTATCGAAGCTGAAGCAGTTGATTCCCCGCCATCAGTTCCAGATTCCTGTGCAGGCGGCGATCGGCTCGAAGATCTTGTCACGCGAAAACATTCCTGCAATGCGGAAGAACGTTTTGAGCAAGTGCTACGGCGGCGACATTTCGCGCAAGAAAAAACTACTGGAGAAGCAAAAGGAAGGCAAAAAACGAATGAAATCGATCGGTACGGTAGATGTACCGCAAGAAGCTTTCATGGCGATTTTGCAACTTAATCAGGATTAGTTAGCTCAAATTAATATTGCAGTAATGAGAACTGATACGCTTTTCTATCAATTATTCCAGACCTTCCACACTTTACTGTTTGAACTGACCGAGCAACCAGTTGCTGCCGCCGCAGGTTACGAGTTTGTTTCAGTCGAAGTCAAAGAGAAAGCTTTTCGATTTGACGGTGTTTTCCTGCCAGATACGGTAGAAAAGCCGATTATCTTTACGGAAGTTCAGTTTCAACGTAAGGATAATTTCTATCAAAGATTAGTTGCTGGAATAAGTTTGTACATCGAGCAATACGAACCCGAAGAAGACTGGCAAGCAGTAGCAATCTTTGCCAGACGCAGTTACGATCCTGGCGTGCTGAAGCATTATCGAGAATTCTTTGCCAGTAATCGGATTACGCGCATATATCTAGAGGATTGGCTCGATCGAAAAACTAACTCCCTAGGCATTTTAATCGTGCAGTTGATCCTGACCTCAGAGGCAGAAGCACCAGAATTTGCCAAGCAGTTAGCAGTGCAAGTCGAGCAAGAAACCACACCACTTCAGCGAGAGGAGATTGTAGAATTTATTGAGACAGTGCTGATCTATAAGTTCCCAAAGTTAAGCAGAGAGGAGATTCAGGCCATGTTTACACTTGACGATCTAAAACAAACTCGGTATTATCAAGAGACCAAGCAGGAAGGTGTGCTGGAAGGTATGCAGCGAGGTATGCTGGAAGGTTTGCAGCAAGGGCAGTCTAATCTGATTCTGCGGCTCCTAGTGCGAAAATTTGGGGATTTGAGTGAAGAGTCTCGATCGAACATTGCCCAACTGTCTCCAGCTCAAATTGAAGGTCTCGCAGAAGCAATCCTGGATTTTACTAGTGTTACCGAACTCGATCGATGGCTTCAAGAAAATAAGTAGATTTTGACATAGCAATCTCAATTTTTGATCGCGGTGGCGAACATGATGCCTTGGTATTTACGACTAGGTCGATCGCTAGGTACGCTTTCCACCACGATGCTGCTTGGCTCAAATCCGACTTTGGTAAGGACATCGACCAGATCTTGCTCAAAAATACTGACGGTGGGGAAATAGAGCGAGCCATCGGCTTCGGACTGTTCGATCGAGCCAAAATTAGCACCTTTCACCGCCGACATCACAATTGTGCCGCCTGATTTAATCAAAGCGGCGATGTTGGCAACAAAACGCTGCCATTCGTTATAGTCGTTGGTGGCAGCTTCGGCGCAGGAGTTAGTGACCAAAATATCATAGGCGGCGGTCATGCCTGGAATTGGCGGTAATTGGCTGGCATCGCAAGGCATAACTTTGGTGGTGCGATCGCGAATTGCAGCTTCTCTGGCGGCAATTTCACGATCGGTAGGGGTTGCGCTAGTTTCCATCTCTATCGTTGTTTTGACAAATTCTCGCCAATCGAAGGCCGATCGATCTCCACTTAGCCACAGATTTAATTCTGCTAAATTTGGCTCCAGATAATCGCAGACGTGGATTTCATTCACCTTGGTGGCGGCGGCAATTAAAGGATAAATCGTAGGGCCACTGCCAAAATCCAGTAATTTAGTTGTATTTACGGCATTATCGGGCAAACTTGCAAAGAATCTGACATAGTAATTCAAAAAAGCCATGTTTTCCGAGCCGAGGTCGGAATAGTATTCATTCAGGTAGGCTCTAGCATCAAAATGTGCCCAAGCTTCGGTAATTTCTGTCGTTTGAACTTCAGGCGTTTGGACTTCTGGCTTTTCGGAAATCATATAATTCTCCTTGAGTTGAATTTTAAGACGATCGACTAGATCGATCGCAAGAGAAATTTAATCACAATTGTTTCGAGGCTTGTAGTTCGTTTAATTGCAGATTTTGACTACGGATGCGGCGCGAGAGGAGGCGAATGATATTAACCGCGATCCCTGGGGTTTCATCGATCGCCTCGTATAACTGCTGTTGAGTTAGTACCAGACATTCGGTTTTGATCATCGCAGTCACAGAAGCTGAGCGCGGCTCGGCATCAAATAGTGACATTTCGCCAAAACAGCTACCTTTATCCAGCAGGGCTAAGTCTTTCTCACTCAAATGGACGCGCACTTTCCCCGCCACCACGATGTAGAGCGATCGACCTTCCTGTCCTTCCGCGAAGATAGTTTTACCTGAGGGGAAAGAGATTTCATTCATAATCGATGCCAACCTTACAAGGAAGTCATCGCGCAGTTCTTTGAAAATTGGCACCCCCCGCACCAGTAACAGTCGATCGATACTAGTTAGCATTATTCCTCCTCAAACTATTACCAACCTCAAAGCTAATGCTCTTATGTCCCTCAAAGTAAGTGGCGATCGCTCTTGCCTGCGCCCCCACGAGAGCATCACGATCGTTTTGGAGTTTCGGTAAAAACTTTTCGAGCGATCGCGGTGATGCCACCTGGAGGTAAGAAATCACAGCCTCGCGCACAAAGCCAGTAGGATGATCCAAACATGCTAGTGTTTCACGCGCAGGGATGCCCCACCAATGCGATCGACCGACATGAAAGCAGCAGGCAAGCGTCCAATCTGACAAGCAGTGGCGGACTTCGACTAAATGACGTAAGCGTTTCACCCCAGACATAGGCTGGTAAGGGTATAGATCGGACAAAATCCGCAACCGTTCTGAAATGATTCGTTTGTCCACGATCGCTAAAATCATCTGCTTGTGAGTGAGGTCAATCGTATTATCGAGAATTTCAATTCCCCTTGCCAGACTGCCCTTAGAACCCGACAAAATGTTAAAAGATGCAGCTTGGATTGCAGATGGAGTATATAGCAACTTCATCAATAGGAATAGACGTTCGAGGCTGTCTTCGGTTTCCAAATTCAAGGCTTCGCGGAGGAGATCGGCTTCCATAGTCGAGATTTGATCCTGCGGCAGATCCTGAATTGCCGCCCAAGCTTCAGCCATCACACTGAGTTCTTGGTTCACCATAGTTTCGACCCCGCTACGCCCAATCATTTCTAGCGTTACTTCAATCCCAGCTTCATGCGAAATCCGAATCAAGGTACGGAGAATGGTGCGCCGTTTCTTGCCCCAAGCTTTGCCGAGTTGGCTGGCTAGCATGGTCACAGCCGCAGGTGTACCGATATCACCCATAATTTCCCAGGCACGCAGGCGCACACTTTCGAGCCGCTCTCGATCTTGTCCGAGTTGTAGCAATGACTCCAAGGCATCATCGCCAAGTTTGACCAGAGCTTCATAGGCAGCCTGACGGGTGGCTTTGTAGAATAGTCCACGAATTACTGAAGGGAAATAATCTTCTTCGCGGGTGGCGGCGATCGCTTTTAATAGAGCACAACGCACTTCGATCGAAGGGTCTTGCAGCAACATCGGCACATAAAATCGTAATGACTGCATATACGAGGCCTCTGCCAATGCCTGACAACCGAGAACTCGTTCGGGCTGATGTGGACTGGTGACCATTTGCCGTAACGTATTAGTTGCCTCGGCAATCTGAGCAGGAGTACCCAGACGCATCATCAGAGCCACTGCCGTACTACGAGTTAGGGGATTTTGCTCTGGGCCTAAATACTTGCGTAAACCCGCAATGTCGGGATTGGGATCGGCTAACAGGGTATAGCGCAAACACAGCGATCGAACTTGAGGTGAAGCGATCGGAGATTGCAGCAAGTCTTTAATAATCGGCAAATAGCGAGCATCGGGATTGAGCAGCATGGCATCTAGGCTTTGCTGTTGTAGTTCGGGGGTCATTTGCAACAGCAACGGCGCGAGCGACTCTGCCACAGTTTGAGGCGCAACCTGCGACAGCAGCTCAATGTAAACAAACTGATCGGCTTGGCTCCTCGATCTAACTAGAGATTCGGCTACAGCTCGGCGGACTTCTTTGACATCAACATCAGTTAAGCTCAACTGACCGCGTTCTACACTTTGGATCAGCAAGTTTAGATAGCCGCGTCGCAACAGAAAGATTACACCAATCCACGCAATCGCGAGTAATACCGTGATCCCTGCAAAGATCCGCGCTGCCGTGGCAAAATCGATCCCTAATGATTTTAGTAACTCGGTAATGCCCAAAATTGCCGCGCCCGCCAAACCAGTGGAGATCGGATCGGCAACTCCGCGCACAAACGACTGGATACGACTGCGAAACTGGTCGGGAATTGCCTGAAACAAAACAGGCGCAGTGCTAGCGACGATCGTGTAGCGAAACAGGTCATCACACCCCCGCAATGCCACAAACCCCACCATCAGACCGAACGGCGCGAATCCTGCCAAGATACTGAGAATGATGGTCAGCACAGGCGGGATCAGCACCGTAAAAAATAAGCCAATCTTCTCGGTGACACGACTGGAGCCAAATAGCTGCACGATTAGCTTCATCACGCCCAGAATGCCGCCCATATTGCCGACAAAACTAGCGATCGAATCCGCATTTTTGAGATTCACCTCTAGCTGACCAAAAAACTGGTAGGCGATCACAAAAAATACCAGTTGGGACAGCATGAAAAAGCCAAACAGCACAGTCACATAACTGCGGAGATTGCCTTGCATTCTGGGGGTCGAAAGTTCACCGTCTTCAGCTTCGTTGTACGCAGAATTTGGGAATGCCTGACGATAACGCTGCGAAATATAAAACAGCAGAACCGTACTGAACATCAACATGCCAAACGCCACCAACGTCACGTTTCTCAGTCCGATCGAATGCGCCAAAATTGGTAGCGAAAAACCACTGATAATTTCCGCCACAGTCACGCCTGTCCCCACAATCGGAAAAGCCCGCTTGACTTCACGAATATTAAATAACTGGTTTGCGGCGATGTCGCTATTGATGTAGCTGATCGTATAAACCGCATCCACCCACAGCCTTGCGCCAAAAATGCTAGCTCCATACAGAAACGTGCCTTTCATCCCCAGCCCTAGCCAAAAGCCAAACACAGGCAACGCCACTAAAAAGCCCATGCCCAGCATCACAGTCCTTAATGGCAAAATGCGTTGGAGCCAGGAGTAAAACACGCCCATGATCGAGACCACCACAGCGATCGCCATGTATGCCCAGGTCAGTGTCTCTACCGAAAATGTACTCAAAACCAACGAGTCGCTGATCCCCTCCAGCCAAACTCCACCAACAAAAACGCTGGCATTAAACAAGAACATCAAGACCGTGCGTTCCACCTCTTCGGGTCGCAAGTTCAGCGTTCTTAGTATTTTGCGTGATATAGACTCAGGAGCCTGACTAGATGCAGCGTGCATAAATTATGTTCTCGACCAAAATCAAATTAACCAGCTACCATAAAATCTGCGTCTAGTCTACTGCCATCGCTGGATTTTAAACGATCAATATATTTGAAAATGAGATTGATTTGATGAATAATTATTGGTTGACACTGTGGATCGATCGATGACTCATTCAACATGGACTGCTGTGGTAGAAAGAATAGAGCAAATTTCGGAGCCAGAGTTTTATCGGCAATATATTCTGCCCCAAAAGCCTGTAGTGATTACTGGCATGATGCATCACTGGCAAGCTATGCATAAGTGGTCGTTTGAGTATTTCAGCCAACTTCGATCGACCCAACAATTCGCGATCGAGCAGGGCAATGTTATGCAGAATGAAACTCTGTTTTACAAGCAAGAATTTGGTCAGTACATCACTAAGTTGAGCGAATCGATCGATCGTGATACACCCGCAATTAAAACTAAACCCGCAGATGTTGCTTACCTATCCGTGTTCGATATTTTTCAAGCCTTTCCCGCTTTAAAAGCTGACGTTGACTTTAGCTTAATTGCCGCGCATAAGCTGATCAATTTTATCTATGCTTGGATTGGGCCGCAAGGGACGGTGACGGGCTACCACGCTGATTGGGCAGATAATATTTTGGCTCAGGTGTATGGCACAAAGCGGATCGATCTGGTATCTCCCGCCCAAGATGCCTGTATGTATCCCAGTGCCAAGTTTGAATTTAGGACTAAGTTGAGTTCGATCGATCCCGATCATTTCGATCGACAACTCTATCCCTTATTTCAGCAAGCCCAGCCGTTCACGACCACATTGCATCCTGGCGAAATGATTTTTATCCCACGCGGGTGGTGGCATCGGGTGGAATCACTCAGTCGATCGATCAGCATCAACAATTGCGGTCTCGATCTCAAATCGATCTTGCTCGATGAATCGCGAGAACAAGTCAAAGCTTTGTTGCATCACCTCGGCTTATACGGTCGTGAATGTACGTGCCATACGATTCAAAACGGAAAGCGCATCCGCAAATGATTCTCTCTAATCTTCCAATAGCGTTTAATTGACTTGTATTGATTCCTCGATCTCCAAGATATGACTATATGATCGATCTGCATTAGAGTATCAGCTAGGGGGAAATTGAGGAATTAGCCGAGAAGGGAAAGAGATCACTTTCTCAGAGGGTTGACCTATTTCTAAACTAGGCTTTAGAGTATCGCACTATGATTGAAACAAATTTAGACAGGCAAGAGCGGCATATCGATCGCCTAGTCGGGATTGCGGAGACACTGATTAGCCATCGGTAATCATGGCTGAAATGAAATGAGAAACACATGCCAAAATATTCTTTCACTCCACCCCAGAAGTATGGATGACGCGATCGATTTATTTGCCAGCCAACTTGCCCAGAAAAACTTTGCCAGTGCCTCAGCAACTCTGAAGCAATTATTAAAGCAAAATCCAGAAGACTCGCAGGTGCAAATCTTGGTGGCACGGTTTCACTTTGCGACGGGCAAGCCTGACCAAGCAGAGACGATCTATCGTCGCATCCTGCGGTCTGAAACCCAAAACAAACTACTCACCCAAGCAAGACAGGGTTTAAAAGCGATCGAAGATGCCGAAATTCAGGCCCGTCGAGATCGGATGGCAATCTCGATGGCAAAAGCTGGGAGCAAAGGTCTGGCATTTCTGGCGATTCAACCTGTGGCACCCGATGCTAGAAAAGCCATAGCTGAGAAACTTGCTCGCATTTTTCGGATCGATAATTACACGGCACAGAGCCAGATTCCCAGCCGTTATCAGCGCATCTTTCGGATTGGTTTACTGGGCGAACTTAGCAGTTATGGCGAGGAATTATGTGCGGCGGGTGTGCCAGCGATATGGGTGAGTTTGGATTCGATCGCCAAAATCTCGGTTTATACGGTTGACTACTTTAAATTGACCGATATTCATCACCTACATGCGGTGTGTGGAGAAGAGGAAGTTACGTTCGATCTCAGCGAAATTAAACGTCGCGTGGTCGGTCAAATCCCCACCTTTGGCGAAATCGTCACCGTCAATGCCAAGCATAAGCTGGTGCGAAAAGATGACATTCTCGACCAAATTCGGATTTGCGATCTGCACTTATCGAAACGCAACTGCATTCTGCGCTTTCACGAAGGACAATATCAATTCGATCGAGGGATGCAATTGGAAGTCCATCAAACTCTGAAACACATCGCTCCAACCGTCCAAGAACGTTGGGCAGCTTTAACCAAATGGTTTGACCAATCTCTCACCTCATTGCCCAACTCAGTGCCGATTTATGACGAATTTGTCCCTTTTGCGGAGATGTCGATCGATTTCCCCGAATTTCTCAAAGAGTTAACATCCCACATTGACTTGGAACGGCAGAAACCGAGCCTCTGGGATAACTGCTTCCAACTTTATAGCGGCTCAATCTTTCAAACTGAATCATAAATCTTGCTCCTCTTCTTGCGAGGAGAGGTCTAATCCTGCAAATTAAACAACTTGTAGGCGTTTTGGGTGGTTTGTGCCGCTAAAGTCGATAAATCTTCGTTTCTCAGTTCTGCCAGCTTTTCGGCAACTTTGACCACATAGGCAGGCTCATTCCGCTTGCCCCGATTCGGCATTGGCGCAAGAAAAGGACAATCAGTTTCAACTAACAGCCGATCGACCGCAACAATCTTGGCTGACTCTTGCAAAATCTGAGCGTTTTTAAACGTGACCACACCGCTAAAGCTGATGTACATACCGAGGTCGAGAAACCACTGTGTTTCTTCAGGATTCCCCGCCCAGCAATGCATTACCCCACGCACGGGTCGATCGAGATCTTCAGCATTAAATGACTCCAACACCTCACGAGTTGTAATCGCAGCATCGCGGCAGTGAATAATTACGGGTAAATCCAAGGCTCTAGCCACAGCTAACTGCGCCCGAAATGCCTTGATTTGCTCTTCATGATTGTCAGCTTTGTAAAAATCTAGCCCCATTTCCCCGATCGCCACCACCCGTCGATCGCTCTTAGCTAGATCGTGAATCTGCTCAGCGATTTGGGGCTGCCAACCATGCTCACCTAAATCATCATTGAGTGGATGCAGTCCTACGGCAAAACTTACTTCAGGAAATCGATCGACAATTGACTGAATCTCTATAAATTCATCAGGCGATGTACAAGAATGCACTAATTTTGTAATGCCTGCAATTTGCCATCTGGCTCTAACAGCTTCAAGATCGGGCAGAAAATCTTTGAAGTTGATGTGAACGTGAGTATCAACAAGTTTCATCAAATTTATTTCAAGCAAGTATTAACAAGGTAACTTAAAATCAGGCGGCACATTAGGTCTGAGACTAGAAAGTGCAATCAGTAAAAGTCGATCGACCTGCATCAAATAAATCTAGGAAGCCTTTGCTTGCTCAACTTGATCATTTAATTGGTCACCTAATTTATTACCTAATTTTTTATCTGAGATCTCATCAGTAATTTGAATCAAATGAATATGCTTATAGCCAAGTTTGATCTCAAATTCATCTCCAGGACTTAAACCCATTGATTGGGTATAGGTTGAACCTATAACTATTTGACCATTTTTATGAACACTAACACGATAGGTTGGCTCCCGTCCACGTCCATCTTTTGGTTGCTCAGGGTCGAGAGAATATCCCCGCGCCGCGATCAAAGCCTCATAAAACTCAGTCAAATTGACCCGTTCTAGATTGCCTTTATTCCGAGAAGCATATCCACAACGTTTGGCTTGTTCACGTTTTGGCAAATGGTTAAATTCTTTTGCTTTTTGAAGTAGCGCCTTACCTGTTAGAGGAACAGTTGCAATGTCGGTCATAGGATTAATAAAATTATCACTAATTCAGAATAGCGAAAATATGGACTAATATGATCTGTTTTAAATAAAAAAATCTAAACTTCTTGATTAAAGCTTTCTACATATTTCTGCTAATTAATTTGTTTAATTAAACACCGATGCAAATTAATTTAAGAAGCGATCGGAAACTTGAATTCAATGATCACATACCGATACTTACCATCCTTTGATGGCTTAAACTTGTCGTAATATCCTTCAACAGTTTGACTGGCAATCTTGTCTAATTGTTCGACTCCACTACGTTCGATCAGTTGTCGATCGACTTTCCCTTCAGGTGTGACTAAAAGTGCAACACTAACAGTCCCTTTAGCGTTACCAATGCCATCTAATTTAGGTGAAATCCATTCTATATCTGGCTCAATTTGGCTGGCTGAGATGATCGCAGACGGTGGTGCAATTCTTCGCAAAGATATATTGCCACTATATTGTTTAAAAATATTTGCAACATCTGATGATCCTTTAGATGAGATGGGATCGTCTGGTTTGGGATTATCTTTAGGACTAGTTTGCGCGATATTTGGATCTGGTTCTGGCGATTCTGCTAATTTACTGTCGTTACTTCGATCGATCGATTCTGACTTCTGAGGGTTTTGATCTTTGGCTTCGTCTGATTTTTCTTCTGTATTTTTGTTTGGGGCTTTTACTATAGGTTTGGTTATAGGTTTGGCTGGAGGTTTAGAAGTTCGATCGAGCTTGTTAGAATCATCCTTTACAGGTTTTCGATCGACTAGAGTTTTCTCTACTGGTTGAGTGATTTGCTGTGATTTGAGTGTTGTCAGATTAGATTTTTTATCGATCGAATTTAATTGAGCTTTTAGTTGGGGTTGAGCAGGTAAAGTCACGACTGGAATTGTCGATAAAACTTCGATTTGCTGGGGTTTTGTGGCTTGCTTGAGTGGATTGGGTATGACGAACCAAAGCACAGCATGAGCCGTTGCCGAAGCAGCTAGAAATAACCAGAAAGTATCTTTAAAAATCGCTGACATAGATCGATCCTCTTTCTCGTCCAACAAGATAAAACTAGGACTTAGATGTGGCGATCGCGACTCGATTTCCCGCCACGCGGCGTAAATCCGCGACTTGGTTAATTACTAGTTGATAGCTTACAGATGGATCTTCAGCATTTAGCACCACCAATCCTTTGGGATACTTGTTAATAAAAGATTTGATTTCTGTTGCCAATGCCGTCGGCTCAATTAGTTGATTCTCAAGCCGAGTTTTCCCCATTTTATCAAGAGTCACAACTAACATTTCTGGTTGCGGTTGGTCAACAGCATCTTGGCTAGCTTGCGCGTCATTCAGCTGCGGCAGATCGATGCCAATCCGTTGTGGCGCGACTAGTCCCGCCGTCAGCAAAATAAAGAACGCTAGAATCGAAAACACAACATCCAACAGTGGAATCACATTTACTTCCACTTGCCCTGTGGTATTCGCAGATCGGATCTTCATGTTTACCTAAATCTTTGAGACTTTGAGTTTATGACTTCGCTTCTATCTTAGATGTTGCGAATATGTTGCCGAATCTTACGGTTTTGTCGCAATCAGCACGCCAAACTTGACCAGCCCATCAGCATAGCCGCGTGACATTTGCCGCAGTGACAGAGCCGCATTAATTGTGCTTAAACCCGATCGAAGCACACCAAAAAACGCCTCTGGAGTTAAAGCCGAGTCAATCACTTCATCCCAAAACGGCGCAACCGCTTCTGACCAGTCAGTGGTACTGAGATTTTGGAAGCCGATAGTTTGGAAGATCGATGCGTAATCAGACAGAGAGAGCACATAGGGCAGACAGTAAACATCATAAATTCGCTGCAAGTGTCTTTGTTCTGTGGCAGTGAGCGGCTTGAACTGCGTGTCGCGATGGCACCAAGTCGCAAATATCAAAGTTCCACCAGGCTGAAGGACTCGGTAGCATTCTTGCAAGAATTTCTGTTTGTCCGCCATATGTTCGCCACTCTCTAGCGACCACACCAGATCGAATTGTTCGTGACTAAATGGCAGATCGAGCGCATCAGCAACTTGAAAATGCAACTTTTGCCCTAGTCCCAATTCGATCGATCTTGCTGTAGCTCTGGCAGCTTGAACGGGACTGAGCGTGATCCCCGTCACATTCGACCCAAACTTCTGTGCTAAAAATGCTGAACTACCACCAATGCCACACCCTGCATCCAAAATATTTGTAGGCGATTTGAGCTGTGCCAACAGGATTAATTCTTCAATCAAATCGATCTGGGCTTGGCGACGATTTTTATTCCGACCATTTTCGCCAGGATAGTAATAGCCGTGATGCATATGTTCACCC